>NZ_JAJDWC010000159.1 GCF_022825805.1 Phaeobacter sp. | reverse complement strand
ATGCGCGGTTGTAGCTCAGTTGGTTAGAGTACCGGCCTGTCACGCCGGGGGTCGCGGGTTCGAGCCCCGTCAACCGCGCCACTTTCTCTTAGATTTTGGATGAACGCAGCCCGCTCTTTGCGGGTTTTCTTGCGTTTCGACCTCTGCAGCTCGCGATCGGTGCGCAAACAGTTGCAAGTCTATAAACGGGGAGTGGTGCGCGCCGCGACGCACACCACCGGTTCTGTTCCGAGGCCTTGTTATTTCCGCGTCAGCGCGTCCAGCACCCGTGCCCAGGAGCGGATCCCCTTGTGGAAGCTCTCCAGGTCATATTTTTCATTTGGCGAATGAATGGCGTCATCTTCATTGGCGAAGCCGATCAGCATCGCGTCCATGTCCAGAATGGACTTGAAGAACCCTGCGATCGGAATCGACCCTCCCATGCCGCAGAACACCGCTTCGCGATTCCATTCATCAGACAGTGCGCCACGCGCGGCTTCGAACTCGGGGCGGGCGGTGTTCATCACCGAGGCGCGGGATCCTTCGAGATCGTTGTCCCATTCGATCTGCGTGTCAGGTTTCAGGCGCTCTTCGACATGTTTGCGGATTTTCACCCGCAGCGCGTCTGGATCCATGTCGCCGACCAGGCGGCAGGTGATCTTGCAGTGCGCTTTTGACGGAATCACCGTCTTGGATCCGGCGCCATTGTAGCCGCCCCACAGGCCGTTCACCTCCAGGGTTGGCCGGGCCCATTGCTGTTCCAGCACGGACCGGTCCTTCTCGCCATGCGCCTGCGTGTAGCCCGCATTGGAGAGATAGTCCTGTTCATCAAAGCCGCAGCCGTCCCATTGACGCAGTTGATCCTCGGGCACCTCGTGAACACCTTCGTAGAAGCCTTCGACGGCCACTTTGCCAGTCTCTTCATCATAGAAAGACGCCACCAGACGGCTCATTTCCCGCAAGGGGTTCAGGCCGGGGCCGCCGTAGTGACCGGAGTGCAGGTCGATCCGCGGGCCGGTAAGGGTGAATTCATCTTTCAGCATGCCGCGCAGCTGCGAGGAGATCGAGGGCACCCCGCGCGAGACCATAGACGTGTCGCAGATCAGCGCCAGATCCGCTTTCAGTTCGGCGGCGTGCTGTTCCATGAAGGGGATCAGCGAGGGTGAACCGGATTCCTCTTCACCTTCGAAGAAGAAGGTGATGCGGCAGGGCAGGCTGCCGTGGACCGCTTGCCAGGCGCGGCACGCCTCGACGAATGTCATCAACTGGCCCTTGTCGTCCGACGCGCCACGCCCGCGAATGACAGTGCCGCGCTCGGTGGCTTCCAGCTTCGGCTCGAACGGGGGAGAGGTCCACAGATCCAGTGGGTCCACGGGCTGCACATCATAATGGCCGTAAAACAGAACATGGGGCAGGGCGTCATCTTGCGGTCCGACATGGCCAACAACCATCGGGTGGCCGGGGGTCACACGCTTTTCCGCTGCGATGCCGATGGATTGCAGATCGGCGACCAGCCAGTCTGCGGCTTTGTCACATTGTTCCTTGAACGCCGGATCCGTCGAAATGGATTGGATGCGCAGCAGATCCATCAGGCGGTTGGTTGCGGCATCCAGATCCGTGTCGATTCGATCCAATACATCGTTGAGTGACATGGGGCGGGCTCCTGTAGGGTTGTCATTTTTGCCGGAGCCTACGCGGTTCAGTTGAATTGGGCCAGTTGAATTGGGTCAGTTTGATTTGGCGCAGTTTTAGGTGGAGTGGATTGAGCCGGGCCACCAGGCTGTCGCGTCGATTTCACCAACAGTGACAGGTGGGCAGAATTTTGATCGCTGCTGCATCGCGGGGCAGGCGGCATAGAGGCCTTGTCGTAAGGAGCGCTGTCGCAAAGAGATGACTGCCCGTCGCTGTCAGAACGTTCTGCGGAGCGTGCTTTCATACGGTGCACCTAACACGGTGTCGGTTCCTGTCAGTTCTGTTGTGGGCTGCGTCGAATTGCGCAGCGGCAGCGAGCATTTTTAACGCTCACGGTCATTGCCCGTAAAGGATCAAAGGTCTATTTGACTTATATCAAGGTGACCGTCTGCCGGGTTGCGTATCGACGCTGTTAAGATACAGATCAGAAGACGGTTTAGCAGTTTGTTTGCGCATACCTGCGAACCTGACCACAGCCCGCGTCGCACAGCGATGCCTTATACGCCATGGAGATGCCGGTGAACTATGCCGACAAACTTGACCAAGCGATTGACCAGCTGCACGCTGAGGGTCGTTACCGCACGTTCATCGATATCGAACGTCGCAATGGTCAATTCCCACATGCCGAATGGACGCGGCCTGATGGCAGCAAGCAGGACATCACCGTTTGGTGCGGCAACGACTACCTTGGTATGGGGCAGCACCCTGTCGTTCTGAACGCCATGCATGAAGCAATTGACGCCACTGGTGCTGGCTCTGGCGGGACGCGCAACATCTCGGGCACCACAATCTATCACAAACAGCTTGAGGCTGAGCTGGCAGATTTGCACGGCAAGGCAGCGTCTCTGCTGTTCACATCCGCCTATATTGCCAATGACGCGACGCTCTCCACCCTGCCGAAGCTGTTCCCCGGTCTGATCATCTATTCCGATGCGCTGAACCACGCATCAATGATCGAAGGGGTGCGCCGCAATGGGGGCGCCAAGCGGATCTTCCGCCACAATGACGTCGCTCATCTGCGCGAGCTGTTGGAAGCTGACGATCCAGAAGCGCCCAAGCTGATTGCCTTTGAATCGGTCTATTCGATGGACGGTGATTTCGGCCCGATTGAGGCGATTTGTGATCTGGCCGACGAATTTGGGGCACTGACCTACATCGACGAGGTTCACGCCGTGGGCATGTATGGCCCCCGCGGCGGCGGTGTCAGTGAACGTGACGGTCTGGCAGACCGTATCGACATCGTCAACGGAACCCTGGCGAAAGCCTATGGTGTGATGGGTGGCTATATCGCTGCGTCTGAGAAAATGTGCGATGCGATCCGCTCCTATGCACCGGGTTTTATCTTCACAACCTCTCTGGCGCCTGCGGTCGCGGCGGGGGCGGCAGCCTCTGTTGCCTATCTGAAAATCGCACCTGAGCTGCGCGAGCAGCATCAACTGCAGGCCCGCATCCTGAAAATGCGCCTGAAAGGGTTGGGCTTGCCCATCATCGATCACGGCAGCCACATTGTGCCGGTGATTGTTGGCAATCCGGTTCATACCAAGGTGTTGAGCGACAAGCTGTTGGAAGATCACGGCATTTACGTGCAGCCGATCAATTTTCCGACCGTGCCGCGTGGCACCGAGCGCCTGCGCTTTACCCCATCTCCGGTTCACGGCCCCCGTGAGATCGACTCATTGGTCAAGGCGATGGACGTCCTGTGGTCTCACTGTGCGCTGAATCGTGCCGAATTAGCGGGTTGATCGACACTTTTCTGTCAAACTGCGGATTTTATGTTACGCTCTCCATAATTAACGGACGCAAGCGAGTCGCAGAAACGACTTCTTAACGGTTCGGAATGTCGAATACGGCACGCAAAATGGGACGGCAGGCATGATCGGGCGCCTAACTCAGCGCAAACAAAAGACGCATGACGAATCGTCTGGACCTCGCAGCTTTGACGACTATGAGGTCAGGCTGGGGGATACCATGCGCGGCGAACGCGCGACGATGGGCAAGTCTCTCCTTGATGTGCAGCGCGAGTTACGGATCAAGGCGTCCTATGTCGCCGCCATCGAAAACGCCGATCCCACCGTTTTTGACACTCCAGGCTTTATTGCAGGCTATGTGCGCTCCTACGCGCGTTACCTCAACATGGATCCGGACGCGACCTTTGCTGCTTTCTGCCGGGAAAGCGGGTTTCAAGTGGCCCATGGCATGTCGGCAGAGGCTTCGGTGTGCAAATCCTCTGACGCGCCCATCGCCACTGGCATGGGCGGGTTGACCAGCGATGCTTTCACCTCTCCGAATACGCCGTTTGTTCCAAGCGCGCCCACGGTGTTCAGCCAGATTGATCTGCGCGCCGTCGGCTCTCTTGCGGTGCTGGTCGCGCTGATTGGCGGCATCGGATATGGCGGCTGGGCGGTTCTGAAAGAAGTGCAGCAGGTGCAGATGGCCCCGGTGGATCAAACTCCGATTGTGTTGGCCGATCTTGATCCGCTCACGGGGGTAACCGCGCAGCTGGCGGGGGAGGCGCAGGACCTTGCCTCAGAAGCGTTGGACCGGCTTTATCGACCACAAGCACTTGATATCCCTGTGCTCATTCCACGTGACGGGCCTATTGCATCGATTGATCCGCGTGGATTTGGCAACTTCACCACACCGGATTTGCCCAGCATCACCCTTGCCGACGCCAGCATCAGCGCGGATTTGCCCGCACCTGGCGTGCCGCAGGTGGTGGAACCCGTCACGCCCGCGCTGCAAATGGTGGCAGTGCGCCCGTCTTGGGTGCAGGTCACAAGCGCCGATGGCAGCGTGATCTTCGAGGCGATCATGGAACCGGGACAACACTTCGAAATTCCCGCCACCGAAGACGCGCCATTGTTGCGCACCGGTGAAAGCGGCGCGATCTATTTCGCCGTCAATGGCACGCATTACGGCCCGGTTGGCGACCGCGGGCAGGTGACCAAAAATGTTGTTCTCTCTGCGGATGCGTTGACCGATCGGTTCCAGCTTGCCGACCTCTCCGAGGATCGCAACAGCGCGTTGGCCACTCTGGTAGCACAGCTGCAAGCGGCCCCAGCGGATGCGGATACCGGCACCGCTGACTAAGCTGCGACTGCGCGCGTTTCTGATGCGCAACCGTCAAAGTTTGTTCATCGAGGTCCGCCAGCAACGCCTAGTGTCAACCCCCAGGGTGCAACCGAAGGCACAAGCCGTCTGACCACCCTTTGCACCACTGGAAAAACCTTATGTGATGATCCTCAAAATGCCGATCTCGCAGCGGCGCCCGCCATTGAAGCGGCAGCTCTTAACGCGTATCTATGAGGCCAGAGCCTCAGCAGCGCAGAGCCAAATATATGTCTATCAATCACATTCGCCCCTGGCGCACCATCGAACGGCGCAAGAGCCGACAGATCCACGTGGGGTCTGTTCCTGTCGGGGGGGATGCACCGATCGCGGTGCAAACGATGACCAACACGTTGACAACAGATGTCGCCGCAACCGTGGCACAGGTGCAGGCCGCGGCAGAGGCAGGGGCAGACATCGTGCGTGTCTCTGTCCCGGATGAAGACTCGGCAAAGGCGTTGAAGGAAATCGTTCGCGAAAGCCCGGTGCCAATCGTTGCGGACATCCATTTCCACTACAAACGCGGGATCGAAGCCGCCGAAGCCGGGGCCGCCTGTTTGCGTATCAACCCAGGCAACATCGGTGATGAAAAGCGCGTCGCCGAAGTGATCCGTGCGGCACGGGACCACAATTGTTCGATCCGCATCGGCGTGAACGCGGGCAGCCTGGAAAAACACCTGCTGGACAAATATGGCGAACCCTGTCCCGAGGCTATGGTCGAAAGCGGGTTGGACCACATCCGCATCCTTCAGGATCATGATTTCCACGAATTCAAAATCTCGGTGAAAGCCTCCGATGTGTTCATGTCGGCCGCTGCCTACCAGCAATTGGCAGAGGCAACCGACGCGCCCATCCACCTCGGCATCACCGAAGCCGGAGGCTTTGTGTCCGGCACCATCAAATCAGCGATCGGTCTGGGGCAGCTGCTGTGGATGGGCATCGGTGACACGCTGCGGGTCAGCCTTTCGGCCGATCCTGTGGAAGAGGTCAAGGTTGGCTTTGAAATCCTGAAATCCCTGGGCCTGCGTCACCGCGGCGTGAACATCATCTCCTGTCCCAGCTGCGCACGCCAGGGGTTTGACGTGATCAAAACCGTGGAAAAGCTGGAAAAACGCCTGGAACACGTCAAGACACCGATGAGCCTTTCGATCATCGGCTGCGTGGTGAACGGGCCTGGCGAGGCATTGATGACCGACGTGGGCTTCACGGGCGGTGGCGCTGGATCTGGTATGGTCTACCTGGCGGGCAAAGCCAGCCACAAAATGTCGAATGACCAAATGGTGGATCACATCGTTGAACAGGTCGAAAAGAAAGCCGCAGAACTGGAAGAGGTCAAGAATCCGGCAGAGTAGGCGGGCATAGCCGTCTACTTCTCGTCGTTCGAAAAAGACGCGCCTGTCATCTTTCCCAAAATACTCCGGGGGTCCGGGGGCTGGCCCCCGGCCCGTGTGTTCAGGCCACAATGTAATTTAGCAACGCGACCTGATCCGTGGCGAGACCACGCGCGCAGGATCAGCTGCGGCTGTCGCGGATCTCTTCGACCATCAGCTGCATCTGGTCGGCAGACAGGTAACCGCGCAGCAATTCTTCGCCTAAGACAAAGGTTGGTGTCCCAGAAATCGACAGTTGCTGCGCCAAGGCGCGGGTGTCCTGCAACTGAAGCGAAATTTCCGGATCGCTCATCCGCGACAGGATCTTGTCCGCATCCAGTTCCAACCCATTGGCAAGCCTGCGCAATGTGCCCTCGCTTGGCGCGCCGGACATGGAAATCATTGCGTCATGAACGTCCTTGTAGGCGTCATCGCCAAACTCCAGTTTGGTTGCGATGGCAAAGCGGGACGCCAGCACAGAGGCTTCCCCCAGGATTGGGAATTCCTTGATCACCAGGCGAATGTTGCCATCCGCTGCGAGCAGCTTTTCCACCTCAGGCGCTGCACGACGGCAGTATCCGCAGCGGTAATCCATGAATTCAACCAAGGTGATATCCCCATCCGGATTGCCGCCGACAAAGGAATAGCCATCGTTTTGCAACGCAGCCAGATTGGCCACAACCAACGCGTCGTCGCGGGCGGCCTCGGCAGCGGCCTGCTGCTGTTCCAGCTTGTTCACCGCCTCCAAAATTACCTCTGGATTGTCCAGAAGATAGGCGCGCACCTCCGCACCGAATATGGCGCGCTCCTCCTTTGTCATCGAACCCAGGTCAAGTGCGGTTGACCCCTGGGGCAGGGCCAATGCGGCGGCAAAAGCCAGGGCGCTGATAAGGCGCGGGCGCAGGGGGCTGAAACCAATCATTTGCGTTTCCTTTTTGCATCTTGTTCAGCAGCGATCAGCACATCTTCTGCGCGTCGCCAAGCGGGGGAGCCGGTGGCCAGCAGGCGGGTGGCCCGCTTGGCGTGAACACCGGCATCTTTCAGTCGACCTTGTAGCGAATACCGTTCCGCCGTGGCCAGAGCCGCCATGCCGTTTTGTCCGGCTTGTGCATAGGCCTGAGCGAGATCTCGCAACATATTGGAATTGCGGAAATCAACTCTGCGGGACGCCTCCAGCGAGCGCAGCGCCGCCTTTGGCTGTTTGGCAGCCAGCTGCGCACGTCCGAGGCTTGCTAGGATCAGTGGATTCTCCGGCGCGTTGCTGCGGGCCTGGCCGTATGCGCTCAGCGCGGCTTGCCAGCGCCGGTTTTCGATCAAGATCTGGCCTTTCAGCTCTTGGTAGTACGGGTCGCTTGGTCGGATGGCCAAGGCTTCGTCTATTGCGCGCAGCGCCTTGCTAAGATCATTGCGGCGGTGATGGGCAATAGCCTCCCGCATGTGACGGACATCGTCAAACGACTCCTCGGCCACGCGGCGCAACGTCCACTTTGGGGCCCGGGTGAAGGCCGACAGCTTTCCGTGGAGGCGGGCAAACCAATAGCGGGTGTTGGCGTCAGAGGTGTCAGCGCCTGACCCAGCCCCATGGGCTGCCACATAGGCTTCGGCGGCGCGAATGCGATCGCGGGTCAGCGGATGGGACCGCATATAAGGATCCTGATTGGCGCTGTTCAGCAACTCTTGCCCCTCAAAAATCCGGTGTAAATCCACGAGCCCCTGCGGGCTGAGACCTGCGCGTTGCATAATGGCTGCGGCGCTGCGGTCGGCGGAGGATTCTTCGGCGCGTGTATGGGCCAAAAATCCACGCAAGGCCGAGCTTTGGGTGCCAATCGCAAGGCCCGCAGCGGCTTCTCCGGCACCGGCAGCTGCGGCCAGAACCGCCAGAGCAGCGCCAAAGCCTGCAACTGACCGTGCCGAGCGCATGTTTTGCATCCGGCGGGCGATATGACCATTGGTGATATGGGCCGCCTCATGGGCGATGACCGCCTGCAGCATGTCGGGGCGGTCCAACTTTAGGATCAATCCGTAATGTATGAAGATCGTACGGGAATCGATCACGAAGGCGTTGAACGATGAGTCGTTTACCACCAGAACCCGCAGGCGTTTTGAATTGAGCCCCGCTGCGCGCAGGACCGGCGCGGCGATCTCCGTCAGGCTGCGTTCAATATCAGGGTCGCGCAACAGGGATATCGAGGCTGCCTTGACCGCCGTTGCCGAATGCACCGCGACAAAACACAGCGCAGCCAAAGCCAGAGCCGGGATTGACGCGAGGCGGGAGAAGCGGTCAAAGGTCATGGCCGCACCATGGGAGATCAACATGCGAAACTCAACCCGGTCAAACGTCGATCCCTTCATTGTGATGGATGTGATGGAAGCTGCCCGCCAGGCCGAAGAGGCAGGGCGCCATATCATCCACATGGAAGTTGGCCAGCCCTCCACCGGTGCGCCTGCTGCGGCGCGGGCCGCTTTGACCACAGCGTTGGATCAAGATGCGCTTGGCTACACGGTGGCGCTGGGTTTGCCGGCACTGCGGCGACGGATCGCGCAGCTCTATGGGGAATGGTATGATGTTGATCTGAACCCGGATCGCGTGGTTGTCACGCCGGGGTCGTCGGGGGCGTTCATCCTCAGCTTTACAGCCTTGTTCGACAGCGGCGATCGCGTTGGCATTGGTGCGCCGGGGTATCCGTCCTACCGGCAAATTTTGCACGCGCTTGGGTTGACGCCGGTGGATATCGAAACCTCGCTGGACAACCGGCTGCAGCCTGTGGCGCAGGATCTTACTGGGCTGGATCTTGCGGGGCTGATGGTTGCCTCGCCTGCCAACCCGACAGGCACCATGCTGGACCGCGCAGCGATGAGCCGTCTTGTGGAGGCAGCGCAGGATCAGGGCGCGGCGTTCATCTCGGACGAGATCTACCACGGCATCGAATATGAGGCCAAAGCAGTGACTGCTCTGGAGGTCACGGATGACTGCTATGTGATCAATTCGTTCTCCAAGTATTTTTCCATGACCGGTTGGCGCGCAGGCTGGATGGTGGTGCCGGAGGACCACGTGCGCGTTGTGGAGCGGATCGCACAGAACATGTTTATCTGCGCCCCTCATGCGAGCCAGGTTGCAGCACTCGCAGCGCTGGATTGCACCGAAGAGCTGGAGGCCAACCTCGCAGTTTATGCGCGCAATCGGGCGCTGATGCTTGAAGGGCTGCCCAAAGCGGGGTTTGCGCGGATTGCACCGCCAGATGGGGCCTTTTACGTGTATGCCGATGTGTCCGATCTGACCGATGACAGCCGCGCATTCGCCAAGGAAATACTGGCGGAGGCAGGTGTTGCGGTGACGCCGGGGCTTGATTTCGATCCCAAGCGCGGTCACACGACGCTGCGGTTCTCCTATGCGCGTTCAACAGCTGATATCGAAGAGGGATTGGCGCGTCTGACGTCGTTCATGGAGCGGCGGCAGGGCTGATTTGCGCGCCAACCTGCGGTACACAGTCCGATGCCGTCCTGCAGGCAACGGATCGCCGATTGGCATAGCCAGCGGTGATCATGGGTTGGATTGTGGGCTGGTGGGACAAAGCTCTGTCAGCATAGACTGGCAGCCAACAACAACTTTGGGCACATGAGCAGGCAAATGGTTGCAAAAACAGTGAAACGCGCATCGATTCTGGCATCTGTTCTGGGGGTGTGCCTGTGTTGTTTGCCAGCGGAGGCGCAAACCACTGCTCAGACTGAGACACAAACCCAGGCCCAGACACAAACCCAGGCTCAGACACAAACTCAGGTTCAGGCGCTTGCACCATCCTCGCTGACACAAGGGTTCAGCGGTTTGGCGCGGGTCGATGCGGCAGAGACCTTTGCCCGTGATCGGCGCGGCGGCGTCGATATCGCCATCGCGATGAGCCAGGGCGTTCCTTTTCGCGTGTTCACGCTGGCCGACCCAGAGCGCGTGGTCATCGACTTCCAGGAGGTCGATTGGTCCGGCCTGGCGGCAGAGCAGCTGACGGCGGCAGACGGGATCCACGCTGCACAATTCGGGACCTATGTGCCGGGGTGGTCGCGTCTGATCCTGGGGTTGTCCGGCCCGATGGAGGTGACATCGGTGGCGATGGAAGTCGATGAGGTCACTGCGGCTGCGCAGCTTGATCTGCGGCTCACACCAACCAGTGCCAGCGCATTTGCCGCAACGGTTGGTGCGCCGCGTGATGCACGCTGGGACCTGCCTGCGCCGACGCTGATGACGGCCCCAAAACAAGAAGACGCGCTGGCGCCTCTGTTGGTGGTCCTCGATCCCGGGCATGGCGGTCTGGATCCAGGCGCCGAGGCAGAGATGCGACAGGGGCTGGTCCAGGAAAAACAGCTTATGCTGCAATTCGCGATCGAGCTTGGCGAAATGCTGGTGCGATCAGGGCAATTCAATGTGCAGCTGACCCGGGATGACGATTATTTCGTCTCCCTGGAACGCCGCATCGCGCTGGCCCATCAGGCGGGGGCGGATGTGTTTATGTCGCTGCACGCAGACAGCCTCTCGGAGGGGCAGGCCCATGGCACCACGGTTTATGTTTTGTCGCAGGATGCGTCTGACTCGGCGTCGCAGGCTTTGGTCGAACGGCATGAACGGACGGATCTGTTGGCAGGCACCGATCTGAGCCAGGCTGATGACAAGGTCACAGATGTGCTACTGGATCTGGCGCGCCAGGAAACCCATCCGCGCAGCGAAGCCTTGGCGCGCTCGCTGGTGGAGGGCTTGCAGAGCCAAGGGGGGGACATCAATCGCCGCCCCCTGCGGGAGGCTGGATTTTCCGTTTTGAAATCGGCAGATATCCCCTCCGTCCTGGTCGAGATCGGGTTTATGTCCAGCCCGCGGGATCTGGCCAATCTGCTTGACCCGGATTGGCGCAACCGCACTGCGCGGGGCCTGCTGAATGGGCTTTTGACCTGGCGGATCGAGGATGAGGCAACACGCGCTTTGGTGCGCCAATAGCGCGACTGGTCCAAGCTTGCGCGCCCCAGCTGCATACGTCTTGATTTGGGAATTGTGATGTGGCGACAGTTATGGGTGCGCCGTGCTGTCCAAACCGTGATCTTTGGGTATGTGTTTTTCATGCCAGCGCGCTGAAATGGTGTTAGGCTGGGACCTGGGCGAGACACCGTTTGTGGCGCAGATGCCGAAACAGGTGGTCACATGCCACGTTGATATGGGGAGATCTGCGACGTGTTTCCCCGCAAAAACCCGGAAGCGGCCTGTGCAGAAGGCGACTATCTGCCGTTTCCCGTTTTGACCCCATGCGTTGCTGCCCCTATATAGGCGGCACTGCGCGAGAAAGGCTCTACTGTGGTCAGATTCATACTCTCCTTCTTTGGTTCCATCTTCAGCACCATCACGCTGGGCATCGCCATGGTGGCGCTGACCATCGGTGCGATTTTCTGGATCTACGGGCGCGATCTGCCAAGCCATGAATCCTTGGCGCAGTATCAGCCGCCCACCATCAGCCGGATTTATTCCGGTGAAGGGCAACTGATCGATGAATTTGCGCAGGAACGCCGTCTGTTCACGCCCTCGCAGGAGATACCAGATCTGGTGAAACAGGCCTTTATCTCGGCTGAGGACAAGAACTTCTACAGCCATAAAGGCTATGACATGCGTGGTATCGCGGCGGCGGCTGTCGAGGCAGTGCGCTCACGCGGTGAAAACGTGCGCGGTGCGTCGACCATCACCCAGCAGGTGATGAAGAACTTCCTGCTGTCCGGTGACCGCAAGGCAGAACGCAAAGTCAAAGAGCTTATTCTCGCCTCACGGCTCGAGGAAACGCTGAGCAAGGAAGATATTCTTGAGTTGTATCTGAACGAGATCTTCCTGGGGCAAAACTCTTACGGGGTGACGGCTGCGGCGCAGACCTATTTCAACAAAACACTGAGCGAACTGGCCCCGCATGAAGCGGCGACCCTGGCCTCCATGCCGAAAGCGCCGTCGAAGTATCACCCGGTCACGCAGCGGGAACGGTTGCTGTCGCGCCGTAATTATGTGCTGCGGGAGATGCGCGAAAACGGCTACATCTCTGATCAGGTTTATGAGGTTGAGGTCAACCAGCCACTGCGATCGGTGCAGAACGGCGACTTTGACAGTTTCCGCAACGCGCTGCCGCCGCGCGATTACTTCACCGATGAAATCCGCCGCCAGCTGTCGCAGGACTTTGGCGAGGGTGAGTTCTTTACCGGCGGCTTTACTGTGCGCGCCACGATTGACGAAGAAATGCAGTCCGATGCCGCAGAGGCGCTGCGCGCGGGGCTTGAGAAATACGACCGCTCCCGCCAGGTCTGGCGCGGCACAGGCGTCACCCTGCCGGAAGAGACGCTTGCCGATGAAAGCCAGTGGCGCGAAGCGCTCAGCAACGCTGAGGTGCCTCGCGATATTTCATTGGGGGGCCAATGGCATCCGGCGGTGGTGTTGGACATTGCCGATCAATCCCTGCGACTGGGGGTTGAGGAGGTGGAGGGCACCGGGCAGGTGCCGCGCTCTGACATCAAATGGATGAAAGGCAGCTTCCGGGACAACTTCGCGCGTGGCGATGTGGTCTTGGTGCGCGCCGTCGAAAAAGATGGCGCTGTCGATCATTGGTCCCTGCGTCAGGTGCCAGAGGTGCAGGGCGGCTTTGTCGCGATGGACGTGAACAGCGGACGTGTTCTGGCCATGCAAGGCGGCTTTTCCTATCAGCACTCGGTGTTCAACCGCGCCACCCAGGCGCAACGGCAGCCGGGATCCAGCTTCAAGCCGTTTGTCTATGCGGCGGCTCTGGACAGCGGCTACAGCCCCGCGACGATCGTCGTTGACGCCCCGATTGAGATCAACACGCCCCAAGGCCTGTGGCGGCCGAAGAACTCCAGCAATAAATTCTACGGCCCAACCCCATTGCGCACCGGGATCGAACAGTCGCGGAACCTGATGACCATCCGTCTGGCACAAGAGGTCAGCATGGAAGTGGTCGCCGGTTATGCGGAACGCTTTGGTGTTTACAACAACATGGGTGCCTTCCTCGCGAACTCTCTGGGTGCGGAAGAAACCACGCTTTATCAGATGGTTGCCGCCTATGCCATGTTTGCCAACGGTGGTGAGCGGGTGCAGCCAACTCTGGTGGACAGGATCCAGGATCGCAGCGGCCAGACTATTTACCGCCACGACGACCGTGATTGTGTGGATTGCGCATCGGCCCTGTTGCCCGCCGGAATGTCGCCCCGGATCGTGGACAACCGCGAACAGGTCATGGACCCAATCACCGCCTATCAGCTGACGTCGATGATGAAGGGCGTTGTTGACCGCGGCACGGCCTCCAGCGTGATCAAGCTGCCGGTGCCTGCGGCTGGCAAAACAGGCACCACCAACGACTCCCGCGATGTCTGGTTTGTCGGCTTCACCTCGAACATCGTGGCAGGCTGCTACATGGGATTTGACCAACCACGACCCATGGGGCGTGGGGCCTATGGCGGCACCATGTGTGGCCCGGTGTTTCAGGAGTTCATGGCCAAAGCGACCGAGAAATACGGTGGCGGTCCGTTCCGGGTGCCGGAAGGGGGCCAGTTCATCAAAATCGATCGCTTCACCGGCGCGCGTCTGCCGGATGGTGCTGCAGGTGGCAATGTGGTGGCCGAGTACTTCCGCGACGGTGCAGAGCCGATCTTTGGTATCGCCTTTGACGGCGGCTTTGCGATGGGGTCCAACCTGCCGTTGGTCGAAGAGGTCCAGCAATCTGGTCGGCGGGTCACGACCTCCGATGGCGGCACCGCTGTCTTGGGGCCGAAAGCCTCGTTTGGGACCATTAGTTCCGGTGGTTTGTACTGATACGGATTGCCAATTCCGGGTGAGAAACAGATGCCGAAATCCGCAGTCACGGGTTTCGGCATTTTCATTTTACAGCGGGGGTGGCGCGGCTTGCCCGCAGGGCGCGGGTGGTTTATCACGCAGTCCTGAAACGTGAATTCAAGGGGCTGTCATGCGCGCTGAGACTCAGAACATCGTGGGCGATATTGAAAAGTCGCTGGAGCTGCTGGCACAGCGCCTGGACTGGGAAACCGCACAGTTCCGTTTGGAAGAATTCAACGCTCGTGTCGAGGACCCCAACCTGTGGGACGACGCGGATGCGGCGCAGGCGCTGATGCGCGACCGGCAGATGCTGGTCGATGCGATCGACACCTATACCTCCATCAAGCAGGATCTGGCCGACAACATCGAGCTGATCGAATTGGGCGAAATGGAAGAGGACGAAGAGGTTGTCAAAGACGCCGAAGCCTCTTTGGTCGCGCTGAAAGACAAAGCTGCAGAGAAGGAGCTGGAGGCGCTGTTGGACGGCGAAGCCGACAGCAACGACACCTTCCTGGAAATCAACGCCGGGGCCGGTGGTACCGAAAGCTGTGACTGGGCGTCGATGCTGGCACGGATGTATGTCCGTTGGGCCGAGAAAAAAGGCTATAAGGTCGAGCTGCAATCCGAAAGCGCAGGCGATGAGGCTGGCATCAAATCGGCTGCGTACAAGATTTCCGGCCACAACGCCTATGGCTGGCTGAAGTCCGAGAGCGGCGTGCATCGTCTGGTGCGTATTTCGCCCTATGACTCGGCGGCCAAGCGGCACACATCGTTCAGCTCGGTCTGGGTCTACCCGGTGGTTGACGATAACATCGAGGTTGATGTGAACCCCGCTGATATCCGCATCGATACCTATCGCTCCTCCGGAGCGGGTGGACAGCACGTGAACACCACTGACTCGGCGGTGCGCATCACCCACATTCCGACCGGCATCGTGGTGACCTCGTCTGAGAAATCCCAGCACCAGAACCGCGACATCGCCATGAAAGCGTTGAAATCGCGCCTGTATCAGCAGGAGCTGGACCGCCGGAACGCCGACATCAACGCCGCGCATGAAGCCAAGGGCGATGCGGGTTGGGGCAACCAGATCCGGTCCTATGTGTTGCAGCCCTATCAGATGGTCAAAGATCTGCGCACCAGCCATGAGACCTCCGACACCAAAGGCGTGCTGGATGGCGATCTGGATGGGTTCATGGCGGCGACTCTGGCGCTGAATGTCTCCGGCAAGAGCCGCTCCGAAGCACAAGCAGACTGATATCTGCACCAATCACGCAAGTGAGCCGTGCTGGTAAGAGTTGCGCAAAGAAGACCCGTTTGCATCGCAAGCGGGTTTTATTTGTGTTGGGGCAGGGTTAGGGTTCTGTCAGGGATCGGATGGGAGGTGCCTGATGACCACGCCAATGGCGAGCGCACATGACACGTTGATTGCCTTGTCTGTAAATGCCGTTTCAAAAATCCCCAAAAGTGGCGAAGTAAAATTCCCCACTTTCTGGTCTCGGTGATCAGCCGGTTGTTGCGATCAGTTTCTCCTTTTTTGGTGGTCGGCCGCGTCGCTTTGGTGCGGGCGGTGGTGT
>NZ_JAJDWC010000136.1 GCF_022825805.1 Phaeobacter sp. | reverse complement strand
AGCAATTCGCCGATGCGATCCTGAGATTCTTCCGCGAAACCATCCCCAAAGAGTGGAAAACATTCCGAGATCAGGTCTCAGACAACTTCAGGGTCATAACACACGAAAAATTTCGGGTTTTGGGGTGAGTGCGGTATAACTGATTCATTTGGTCAGAAATGTCAACCTGATAAAATTACTCAGGATTTAAAATCGGCAGTTGACGGCGAAATTCTCAATCTTGGGTTGTCGCTGTCTTCGTGACCGGAATGCCTGCCTGCCATGGTGTTTGACGTCTGTGACGGAACCTCAAACGCAACAAAGCCGCCTTGTAAGGCGGCTTTGTTGCGTTTGGGGATGTGCCGGTCTGACCGAAGTGGCCTGAGCCCATGTGGGCGCAGTCGCGCCCAGTCGAGCGCAGTTTTGCTCCGGGCGTCAGCTGTCGCGGGTGCCGGAGAATCGGGCCTGCCATTCCTCGCGCTGTTCGTCGGAGATTTTGGCAAACAGCACCTCTGGCACGGTGAAGCCATGGCCGACAGGCAGCGCCTGCAGCGCGGCTTCGACATCGGTGGGCCAGGCGTCTTCGTTGGTCTGCATCGCGGCCATCAACGTGTCTTTTGCCGTTGGAATGAACGGTGCGGCCAGCACGGCGTAGAGGCGGATCAGGTTTAGACCCATGCGCACCTGGGCCGCGGCCTGCTCTGGATCGGATTTGAAGGTCGACCAGGGCGCGACGGATTGCAGATATTCGTTGCCGGCCACCCAGATTGCGCGCAGCTCTTGGGCGGATTTGCGCACTTCCATCGCGGCCATGTGCTCTTCGTAGCTGCGGATGCGGTTGGTCAGCTCGGTGATCAGTGTCTGCTCGGCCTCGCCCCATGTGCCGCCCGCGGGAACTTCCTCGCCGAATTTGGAGCGGCAGAATTTGGTGATCCGGCTGACAAAATTGCCCAGAACGTCGGCGAGGTCCTTGTTCACCGACTGCTGGAAGTTCTCCCAGGTGAATTCAGAATCGCTGCTTTCGGGCGCGTGGGACAGCAGCCACCAGCGCCAGTAGTCCGCAGGCAGGATTTCCAGCGCCTGATCCATGAACACGCCACGGCCCTGAGAGGTCGAGAACTGGCCGCCATCGTAGTTCAGGTAATTGAAGGACTTGAGGTGGTCGACCATCTTCCACGGCTCGCCCGAGCCGATGATCGTGGCCGGGAAAGACAGGGTGTGGAAGGGGACGTTGTCCTTGCCCATGAACTGGACATATTTGACGTCATCGGCCCCTTTGTCCGTGCGCCACCAGCGTTCCCAATCCGCATCGGTTTTGCCGTTGGCCTCGGCCCATTCGCCTGCGGCTGCAATGTATTCGATGGGGGCGTCGAACCAGACGTAGAAGACTTTGCCCTCCATGCCGGGCCAGTCCTGGTCGCCTTTCTTGACGGGAATGCCCCAGTCGAGATCGCGGGTGATGCCGCGGTCCTGCAGCCCGTCCCCGTCGTGCAGCCATTTTTTGGCAATCGACGTGGTCAGCACTGGCCAGTCGGTTTTGCTGTCGATCCAGCTGTCCAGCTGATCTTTCAGTTGGGACTGGCACAGGAACAGATGTTTGGTGGCGCGGACCTCCAGATCTGTGGAGCCGGAAATGGCGGATCTCGGCTCGATCAGATCGGTGGGGTCCAGCTGCTTGGTGCATTCTTCGCATTGGTCGCCGCGGGCTTTTTCAAATCCGCAGTTGGGGCAGGTGCCTTCGACATAGCGGTCCGGCAGGAAGCGTTTGTCGGCGTTGGAATAGACCTGGCGGTCTTCCACTTCGCGGATCAATCCCGCCTCTGCCAGCTTGCCTGCGAAATGCTGGGTCAGCGCATGGTTCTGGGGGCTGGAGGAGCGACCGAAGTGATCAAAGCTGAGACCGAACCCTTTGGCGATACCCGCCTGAACCTCGTGCATTTCGGCGCAATATTCCGCGACCGGCTTGCCCGCTTTGGCGGCAGCCAGTTCCGCAGGCGTGCCGTGTTCGTCGGTGGCGCAGAGAAACATCACCTCATGGCCGCGCGCCCGCTGGTAGCGGGCATAGAGATCGGCGGGCAACTGGCTGCCCACGAGATTGCCCAGGTGCTTGATCCCGTTGATGTAGGGAATCGCAGAAGTGATGAGAAAGCGCGCCATATCGTCCATCCACATAAACCGTTGGACGCCCGTCTAGCGCATGGCGCAGCCATCCGAAACCCCGTGGCGCAATTTGGGGTTAAATTCCGGAGGGTGCCAGCTTGTCTCCTAGCGCTCGCGGGAGCGTTTCAGCAGACGCCCGATGAAAAAGGATGTGCGCGGGGCATAGACATAGCGGGTGCGATCTTCGGGTGCGGGGCGCGCGCGCATCCGGCTCAGACCAAAGACGATCAGCAGCACATGGCCTGCGGCGACATAGGCAAAGAGCGCAGGCGGCCCGTAGCTGTCGATCAGCGTCGACGAGATATAGGGTGAGGCGATGGCCCCGAGCGCGTACCAGAACATCAGTGCAGCGGACAATTCGACCCGCTGTTCTGAGGTGGCAAAGTCATTGGCATGGGCGGCAGAGACCGAAAAGATCGGGAAGGTGGTGAAGCCGAAGAAGCCCGCCGCCAGCATGACGCCAATGGTGCCCGTGCCGCTGGCGGCCATGGTGATGGCGCAGCTGACGATGGCGATGGCGGACAGCCATATCAGCACCCAGCGGCGGTCATATTTGTCGGCAAGCCAGCCGAGCGGATATTGCGCAAGCGCGCCGCCCAGAACGAAAGAGGCGAGGAAAAAAGCGATCTGGTCGACCGCAAGCCCGACTTCCTGGCCATAAACAGGCCCGACCATCCGAAAGGACGCAGAGCTGAGCGCCGCCACGATCACCCCAGCCACCGCCAGTGGCGAGCAGTTCCAGGCCAGTTTGGGGCGCAGGCGGGCGGCTTCGGGGATTGCGGGCTGGCTCGCTTTGGTCATGGTCAGGGGCAACAGCGCCGCGCAGCACAGGATCGCGAGCAGGTTGTAGGACATATAGGCTGCAGGCGGCAGCACCGCGATCATCAACTGGGCCGCCAGGGACGCCGAGAGATCCGCAATCCGGTAGGTGCCCATGGCGCGACCGCGGGTTTCATTGGTGACTTTTGCGTTCAGCCAGGCCTCGATCACGGTGTAACAGCCCGCCATACACAGGCCGGATGCGATGCGCATCGCGGCCCAGGCGAGCGGATCTTCGGTCAATGTGTGGCCAATTAGGCCCATGGCCCCCAGCGCGGTACAGACCGCAAAGGCGCGGCTGTGACCAACGTTGCCCATCAGGCGGGGCACCCACCAGCAGCCGATGAAAAAGCCGACAAAATGCGCTGAGCCGAGAAAGCCGATCTGCGCCTTGTCAAATCCCAGCGTCAGGCCGGAGATGGCATCCAGTGGGCCGACACCTCCGGTGGAGAGCTGCAGCAGGATCACGGACAAAAACAGGGCGGCAAAAGAAATCAACATGCGCATAATGGCCAGTCATGCCTTGGTTGTGCGGGGAATGCACGGGTGTTTCCGACATTTTCCCAAAACATGTGTCGCATTGCAGGCCAGAGGCCGGATTTGTTTTGACGTGTTGCTTTATATTGCGCCGCTGATGAGTGCAGGCGTGCGCCGCGTGGTCAGCTGTCGCGTTTGACGATTTCGCCACCGGCCTTGTTCCAGGCGGTGAACCCACCGGCGAGATGCAGCACCGGCGTCAGCCCCATTTCGATGGCAACCTTGGCCGCCAGTGCCGAGCGCCACGCGCTGGCGCAGTAGAACACATAGGTTTTGTCCTGGTTGAACATCGGCTTGTGGTAGGGGCTGTCCGGGTCGATCCAGAACCCCAGCATGCCGCGCGGGCAGGACACCGCACCGGGCAGGGTGCCGCTGGCCTTGATTTCACGAATGTCGCGCAGGTCGATGAACACAAAGTGATCATCCTCCACGGCCGCCTTGGCGGTTTCGACGGACATGGTTTCGACCATCTCATTGGCCTCGGCCAGCAGTGTTTTGATCCCTTTGGTGATGGTTTGTGCCATGGCGGGCCCTTTCGCAGAGATGGGGTGAACAGGGGGGGTATGGAGCCGACGCTGGCGCAGACCGGCGCGATTGGCAAGAGCCAGCTGTGGCAGGGTTGCGGTGCAGGGGGGGCAACCCGTCGTAGTGGCAGATACCTCCGCGGCTGTGCGAATCAACCGATCCAACCTCTGATGCATCCGGGCCAATGCGAGAGTGCCGCGCTCAAGCGATTGGTTGCATCAGCGCCAGCCTGCGTTAGTGTTTGCGCTGACATGACAGGCGGGCCGGGCGGTGAGTGGACCGGCAGATGCCCCAAAAACAGGATCTTGATGATGAAAAAGAACCCCCTTGGCCGCACAGGCATGGAGGTGTCGCGGGTTTGTCTGGGCACCATGACCTTTGGCACCCAGACCGATGAGACCGAGTCCCATGCCCAGATCGATTTTGCACTGGACGCGGGAGTGAACTTCCTCGACACCGCAGAGATGTATCCGGTCAATCCGATCCGCGCGGAAACCGTTGGCGACAGCGAAGCGATCATTGGCAATTGGAATGCGCGGACCGGACGGCGGGCGGAGTATATCCTGGCCACCAAACACTCCGGCGAAGGGCTGCAAGCGGTGCGTAATGGCGCGCCGATCACGGCAGATACCATTGCGCAGACGATTGAAGGGTCCCTGCGGCGGCTGCAGACCGATTACATCGATCTCTATCAATTCCACTGGCCGAACCGCGGCAGCTATATGTTCCGCAAAAACTGGTCCTATGCGCCGGATGGTGGGCAGCGCAATGAGGTGCTGGACAATATGGCCTCTTGTCTGGAGGCGCTGAAGGCGCAGGTCACAAAGGGCAATATCCGCGCCTTTGGCCTGTCCAACGAAAGCGCCTGGGGCACCGCACAATGGCTGCGCCTCGCAGAGCAGACCGGCGGGCCGCGTGTGGCGTCGATCCAGAATGAATATTCGCTGCTGTGCCGCTTGTACGATACGGATCTGGCCGAACTGAGCCTCTATGAGGATGTGGGTCTGCTGGCGTTTTCGCCCCTGGCCACGGGGCTTTTGACCGGAAAGTACCAGGGCGGGGCGGTGCCGGATAAATCGCGCAAATCGATCAGCCCGGAGCTGGGTGGCCGTCACACGCCGCGGGTTTATCCGGCGGTTGAAGCCTATCTGGATATTGCCGCCCGCCATGGGCTGGATCCGGTGCATATGGCGATGGCCTGGTGTCACACGCGTCCCTTCATGGCCTCGGCGATTTTGGGGGCGACCACCCTGGAACAGTTGCAACATGCGTTGGCGGGCGATGATCTGGAGCTGTCGGCGGAGGTGCTGGCAGAAATCGATGTCGCCCATCGCGCGCATCCGATGCCGTACTGATCTTTCGTTGAGCCGCCGTTGATCCGCCCATGTTCCGCTGCTGATCAGGGGCTGATGGGTGGCCTGTTGGTCGTTACAGATCTGGCCACCCGCAATTGATGCCTGCTGCATTGCAGCCCGATCCGGGGAAGCAGACACGACGGGCCTAATACTACGGGCCTAATACGACGGGCCTGACACGACGAAGCTGACGCGACGTGGCGGACAATACGAAGCAGTTAGAACGCACCGGGCAAAACGAACCAGGCAAAACGAACCAGTCAAAAACAAAAACGGGCGGTCCCTGGTGGCCGCCCGTCTTGTTTGTTCACTGCCTTGCAATATCAGTGCGATCCGGTCGAGTGACGCGGCAGCGGCCCGCTGGTGCGAAGGGGGCTTTGACTTTTTGAGAGCGTTGTGTGGCCAAACAGCGGTGTCGACGCAGCGAGCCGCTTTGCCGCCACACCGATGCTTTCCTGCCGCAACTCCCGTGCCGTTGTGCCATGGGCCGTGCGGAAAGCGCGGGCAAAGCTGGATTGCGAGTTGAACCCGGTCGCCAGCGCAACCTCCATGATCGGCAAATCCGTATCGGTCACCAGGCGTCGCGCCTCGGCCATGCGCAGCTGCAGATAGTGATCCTGCGGTGTCGTGTTCAGCCGCAGGCGAAACTGCTGTTGCAGGCTGCGCGCACTGGTGCCCAACTCTTCGGCGATTTCGCTGAGCGGTTTGGGATCGTCCAGCGCGGCTTCCATCAGCGCGTTGGCGCGCGCTGTGAGAGAGGAATGCTTGGCGCTGCCCAGGCGGCTCTGCGGGCGCTGCGCGGAACCTGGACCATCGTAAAGGAACAGACCCGCCACGCGGGAGGCAAATCCGGCGCCGTGGCGGCTGCTGATGATGTGGAGCATCATTTCAATCGCGGGCGTCGCCCCGCCAGAGGTCATCCGGCATTCCGACAGGGTGAAGCGGTCGTTGCGGCATTGCACACCGGGAAAACGGGCGGCGAAGTTGTCGAGATCTTCCCAATGCGTGGTGGCAGGATGGCCATCGAGCAGACCGGCCTCCGCCATCAGCCAGGGGCCGCCATCGATGCCGGCAATCGTCGCACCACCTGCAGCGATGCGGCGCAGGCCAGCCAGCAGGCTGGGGGTGGCATGACGGGCCAGTTGAAACCCTGCGATCACGATCAGCAATTCGCAGCCCTGCAGCCGGGCAAGCGGAATGCCCGGCACGGTGAGCCCGCTGGTCAGCATCGCTGGCTCATTGGTGGCGGTGATATAGTCCCAGTCGAACGCTCCGCGACCGGCCAGACGGTTGGCCGCGCGCATCGGATCAACCGCCGCAGCAAAGGACAGCGTGTTGCTCTCGTCAAGGACCAGAACGGCCGTTTTCAGCGGCTGGTTCTCGGGCTGGAGGATGTTTTTTGCGGATTTCATCAAGTTCGATTCGCATGTTGACTAGTTGGAGAGCCTAGGCTGCGGCAGCATCAACGCCAACACAAACAGGAATCTGGGGGCAGCCTTGGGGATAACTCGGGGCAAAACCCTGTACATTGAGGGGAGAATGAAAATGCCTCTGACCATGAACCGAAACGTCTTCATTACCTGCGCCGTCACCGGCTCTGGCAGCACCCAGGATCGCAGCCCGCATGTGCCGCGCTCGCCCAAGCAGATTGCCGAGAGTGCAATCGCCGCGGCCAAGGCTGGTGCCGCAGTTGTGCACTGCCATGTGCGGGATCCGGAAACCGGCGCGCCCTCGCGCGATCTGGCGCTGTACCGCGAGGTCACCGACCGCATCCGCGAGAGCGACACCGATGTGGTGCTGAACCTGACCGCGGGCATGGGGGGTGACATCGTGTTTGGCGACACCGAGAACCCATTCCCGGTGAACGCGGCCGCCACCGATATGATCGGCGCAACCGAGCGGATGGCGCATATCGCGGAATGCCTGCCAGAGATTTGCACCCTCGACTGTGGCACCATGAACTTCGCCGAGGCGGATTACGTGATGACCAACACACCGGGCATGTTGCGGGCGATGGGTCAGATGATGACCGATCTGGGGGTGAAGCCGGAGATCGAAGCCTTCGACACCGGCCATCTGTGGTTCGCCAAGGAACTCGTAAAAGAGGGCGTGCTGACAAGCCCAGCCCTGGTGCAGCTGTGCATGGGGGTGCCATGGGGTGCGCCCAATGATCTCAACACCTTTATGGCGATGGTCAACAATGTGCCAAGCGACTGGAACTGGTCGGCCTTCTCGCTGGGGCGCGATCAGATGGCCTATGTTGCGGCGGCCGTGCTGGCAGGCGGCAACGTGCGGGTCGGTCTGGAAGACAACCTGTGGCTGGGCAAAGGCCAACTGGCGGAGAACTATCAGTTGGTGGAGCGCGCGCGCACCATCATCGAAGCCATGGGCGGTCAGTTGATGGGCCCGGCAGAGGTGCGTGAGCAGCTCGGCCTGACCAAGCGGGCACCGGCGGCGACGTAAGCGGCACGCTCGTTTTGCTGGGACACTTGGGGGCTTGCCCCCAAACCCCCAGGATATTTTCGGCAAGAGGAAGAACCGGCCGGTTCTCAGAGGAAGTCACATGAAAACAGCAGCAATTATCGGCGGCGGTGTTATTGGCGGCGGCTGGGCCGCGCGGTTCCTGCTCAATGGGTGGGATGTGCGGGTGTTTGACCCGGATCCGGAGGCGGAGCGCAAAATCGGCGAAGTGCTGGGCAATGCGCGTCGCAGCCTGCCGGGGCTTGGCAATGTGGCGCTGCCTGCAGAGGGCAAGCTGAGCTATCATGCGACCATTGCCGAAGCGGTTGCAGGTGCGTCCTGGATCCAGGAGAGCGTGCCAGAGCGGCTGGAGCTGAAGCAGAAGGTCTATGGCGAGCTGCAATCACACGCCGGTCCGGATGCGGTTATCGGTTCTTCGACCTCGGGTTATCGTCCCTCGCAGTTGCAGGAGGGGTTTGACAACGCAGGCCAGATCGTGGTCGCGCATCCGTTCAACCCGGTCTACCTGATGCCGCTGGTCGAGCTGGTCACCACCGAGGCAAACCCAGCCTCTGTGATCGACAGCGCCAAGGCGATCATCACCGAGATCGGGATGTATCCGCTGCATCTGAAGAAAGAGATCGACGCCCATGTGGCGGACCGTTTTCTCGAGGCCGTGTGGCGCGAGGCGCTGTGGCTGGTCAAGGACGGCATCGCCACCACGGAAGAGATCGACAACGCCATCCGCTATGGGTTTGGCATTCGCTGGGCGCAGATGGGCTTGTTCGATACCTATCGTGTGGCTGGTGGCGAAGCGGGCATGAAGCACTTCATGGCGCAATTCGGCCCCGCGCTGCAGTGGCCCTGGACCAAGCTGATGGATGTGCCGGAGTTTACTGATGAGCTGGTTGATCTGATCGCAGGCCAGTCGGACGCGCAGTCGGGTCACCATTCGATCCGCGAGATGGAGCGGATCCGCGACGACAACCTGGTCGGCATGATGCGGGCGCTTGGCGCCAATGACTGGGGGGCCGGTGCGTTGCAGAATGCCCATGATGCGGGCCGCGAAAGCGACGCTGGGCTGCTGCGCTCTATCGATGAGTTGGAGGATCTGAGCCAACCGGTGCTGACCCAAAGCCGGATCGTGCCGCTGGATTGGACCGACTACAACGGGCATATGACCGAAAGCCGCTATCTGGATGCCTTTGCCCAATCCACCGACCGGCTGATGCTGATGATCGGCTGTGATGCGGAGTATATCGCCTCCGGTGGCAGCTATTTCACGGCGGAAACGCATATCCGTCATCTCGACGAGGTTCACGCGGGCGATCCGATGCAGGTGCGCACCCGGGTGATCCTGGGGCAGGGCAAAAAGATGCATCTCTTCCATGAGATGTATTCCGGCGACCGGCTGCTGGCCACGGGCGAGCATATGTTGCTGCATGTGGATCTGAAGACCCGCCGCTCCGCGCCGCCCGCACCACATATCGAGGCAGCTTTGGTGAAACTGGCCGAGGCACAGGCGCAGTTGCCTGCACCTGAAGGTTTGGGCCGTGCGATCGGAGCGCCCAGATGAGCGGTGCGCCGAACACCGATGCATCACGTCGGGTCCTGATCACCGCTGGCGGCTCTGGCATCGGGCGGGCCATGGCCGAAGGATTTGCGGCAGAGGGCTATCAGGTCTGGGTCACCGATGTGAACGCGGACAGCCTGTCGGATCTGCCTTCAGGCTGGCGTGGGTCTGTGGTGAATGCTGCAGATGAGAGCGATGTTGCGGGTCTGTTTGGTGAGATCACGGCAGAGTGGGGCGGGCTGGACGTGCTCTGCGCCAATGCTGGCATCGCCGGGCCAACCGCCTTGATCGAAGATATTGCGCTTGCGGATTGGCAGGCCTGTGTCAGCGTCAATCTGGAGGGCGCCTTTCTGGCGGCGAAATACGCAGCCCCTCTGATGAAGGCTGCGCGTTCGGGCTCCATCGTGATCACCTCGTCGACGGCTGGTTTGTTTGGCTATCCCAATCGCGCGCCTTATGCGGCAGCAAAATGGGCGGTGATCGGTCTGATGAAAACCCTCGCCATGGAGCTGGGCTCTTTCGGGATCCGTGCCAATGCAATCTGTCCTGGCGCGGTCGAAGGCCCGCGTATGGAGGGCGTGTTGGAGCGGGAAGCCCAGGCCAAGGGCATGAGCCGCGATCAAGTCTACGATGGCTACGCCTCTGGCACCTCGATGCGGTCCTTCGTGGAGGCCCGTGACATTGCCAATATGGCGGTGTTCCTCGGCTCTGATGCGGCCCGGTTGGTGTCGGGCCAGGTGATTGCGGTGGATGGCCATACGGAAAACCCTGATCCCAAGGTATGAGTGACCCCTTGGGATTGGCCTTGGCCCGGACCGCTGTTCGGGCCTTTTTTCAACTGGATGTTTCCCCTAGCTGGCAATCTCGGCCTGCAGGGCAGACAGTCGCTCTGGCAGGTCACGGGCGCTGATATCAGCCTCGCGGACGAGATTGTCGAAATGGCTGGTCTGGGTCTCCACCCGTTCCTTGTCGCGAAACGCCATATAGTGGCTGCCCACATAGATCACGCAGAGCAGCGGGCCAAAAATGGTCATCGGAGCTGAATAGAGCCGCTTGGCATCAAACAGATAGATCCGCAGCCGTGGATACAGCTGGCGGCTGAGCTGTTCGAACTGGGCCAATTGCTCCTGTCGGGTTTCTTTTGGCAATCCGTCGTAATACCCCACACCTTTGGCGAAACTGTCCAATTCATAGATGGGCATGGCGATTTCATAGTCCGACGGGGACTGACGCATCCAGGCCAACCGATCCTGCGAGGCACCGATGGCCTGATCGGCGGTGCGCCCGAGGTGGGGGGCATATTCCCATTCCAGTAGGGCGCGGGTTTTCAGCATATCGGGCAGCGCGGCAGGCGCATGGCGGATTTTGTAGCCCGCGGCCTCCTGGTGCCAGTCAAAGATCCGTTCGTCCACCAGGGCGCGAGGTGCGGCACTCATGGAGAGGCTCGCGGCCACCAGATCAGCGGCATTTTCAGGCCGTTCCGACAGGCTGAGCAACCAATCCGCCGACACCCCAAGCGCGGCAGCGCAGGCACCGACCACATGGGCATTTGGCAGGCGGGCGCCATCATCTGTCAGCAGCTGTGAAATGGTGGAGCGATCAACCCCAATCGAACGGGCAAGGGCGCTCTGGCTGAGCCCGCTTTGCTCCAGCGCCCGGTTCAGGCGATGGCGGAATTGTTCGGCGCGCAGACGTTTGTCCATCAAATCTATCATATGATGATAATTATCACGATTGGTGAATTTTGTTAATCATATTCGGAATTCTGCATCAGGCCTGCGCTGCGTATTGCTGAAGAGAGGCAGACCTATCAGGAGCAACGGCATGGAAACACGGACCCGATCTTTGGTGAAAGCCGTGATTTGGAATTTTCTCGGCCTGTTGATGATGGCCTTGATCGGCGCGCTGATGACCGGATCGGTCGGGCTTGGTGGGACTTTGGCAGTGATCAACACCTGCGTCGGGTTCCTGAGCTATGTGATTTATGAACGGGTCTGGGCCGGAGTGCGGTGGGGGCGGCAGGATGGATGATCTGTCTCGCAGTGCCGCATCGTTGGAGATGGGCCGCGCCGAAGATGTTCGGGGGCTGCTGGGCCCGGTTCCGGCAGACTTTGGCCCGGCTGATCTGCATCAGAACGGTCCTGACTATGAAAAACCTGACAGCGAGCAGGCCCATCTGGGGGCTCCGACCATTTCTGTTGGGCGGGTGGAATGGCGCACCCTTGGTCTGATCCTGGTCTGCTACGGGATTTGGCTGGCGGTGTTGGTGGTTGTGCCGTTGGTGCCGCTCTGGCTGGCGGTGGTGGTTCTGGCGGTGATGATCACCCTGCATTCGTCCCTGTGCCATGAGGCGCTGCATGGTCATCCCTTCCGCATCAAAGTGCTGAACGAAGCCCTGATGTTTCTGCCGCTGAACCTCGCGATCCCTTATGGCCGGTTTCGCGACACCCATCTGGCGCATCACCGCGACGAGATGCTGACCGACCCCTATGATGATCCCGAAAGCAATTACCTCGATCCTGCAGATTGGCAGCGCCAGAGTGCGCTGATGCGCCTGGTTCTGCGTGTCAACAACACCCTTGTCGGGCGTGTCCTGATCGGCCCCGCGCTTGGGCAATGGCGGTTCATGGCCGAGGACTGGCGCCTGATCCGGCAGGGCGACGAGGCGGTTCTGCGCGACTGGCTGCTGCACGGGGTGGGGGCCGCGCTGGTTCTGTGGGTCGTGTGGTGGAGCGCGGTGCCGTTCTGGGCCTACGGCCTGGCGGCTTATGCCGGGCTTGCGATCGTGAAAATCCGCACCTTTCTGGAGCATCGCGCCCATGATTGCCACAAGGCCCGGACCGTCATCATCGAGCGGGGTGGGATTTTGGGGTTTCTGTTTCTCAACAACCATTTGCATGTGGTGCATCACTGCCATCCCGGTGTGCCCTGGTATGATCTGCCAGCGTTATATGCGACCCGGCGTGCGCAGTTTCATGCGCGCAATCAGGATTATAGCTATCCGACCTATGGGCGGGTCATCCGGCGGTTTGCGTTCCGCCGCAAGGATCCTGTGGCGCATCCGATCTGGTCACGCCGCCCATAAGCGGTCATAACGCTGGGCATGAGCCTTTGGATCCCTATCGCCATCGCCGCAGCCAGTTTTCAGACCGTCCGGTTTATGCTGCAAAAAGTCCTGAGCAGCGTGACCCTGTCCTCTGCCGGGGCCACCTTTGCGCGGTTTGTGTTTTCCGCGCCGCTGATCTGGGCCGGTTTGCTGGGGTATCTGAGCATCTCGGGCCGGGCTTTTCCGGCGCTGACGGCTGAATTCTGGATCTTTGCAACCATCGGCGGAACCGCTCAGATCCTGGCGACAGTCTGTGTGGTCGCCCTGTTTCGGCAGCGCAATTTTGCCGTTGGCATCACCTTCAAAAAAACCGAAGTGATCCAGACCGCGCTGGTTGGATTGGTGGTTCTGGGCGATCAGATCAACCCGGTGGGCTGGGCGGCTATTGCCATCGGTCTGTGTGCGGTGCTGGTGCTGTCGAAATCACCGCAACAAACGGGGCCCTGGTGGCGCCATCTGAGCAATCGGGCATCGCTGCTGGGCTTGGGATCCGGGGTGCTGTTTGCCTTTTCAGCGGTTAGCTACCGGGGCGCGTCGTTGCAATTGGCCGAACTGGAGGCAGCGTTTCGCGCGGGCGTGACACTGGCGGTGGTGGTCAGCCTCCAGACCCTGTTCATGTTGGTCTGGCTGAGCCTGCGGGAACGCGGTGAAATTGCCCGCGTATGGGCTGCGCGCCGGGTGGCGGTGTGGGTTGGGTGCACCAGTTTGCTGGGGTCTTTTTGCTGGTTCTGGGCGTTTACGCTGCAGAACGCGGCCTTGGTCAAGGCGCTGGGGCAGGTGGAACTGCTGTTGTCGCTGGTGGCCTCGATGCTGTTTTTCAAAGAGACCATCACGGCCCGAGAGATCCTCGGCATGGGGCTGTTGGTGCTGTCGATCCTGGTGCTGCTCTGGTCGCTCTGACACCGGCGCATGTCGCTAGGTTACCATAGTGGGCCATTACACTGGGCCGGGTGTCAGTCTGATGATCCCATCGGCACGCCACGCAGCCGTTGGAAATGGCTGGCTTCATCATCGTTGCGGAAGAATGGCACGCTTTGCGGTGGTGCGTCGTCGCGAATGTTCTGGGTGATTTCCGCCAGCACCACTTCGGTGATGAAGGGAAGGTCATAGGTGCGCACCTGGCTGAGCGGGATCCATTGCAGATGCGACAGCTCATCACTGGCGCGAGAGAAATCATCGAGATCGCCAACCAAGTGATCGGCGTCGATGCGGAAGAAGCGGGCATCAAACCGCCGTGGCCGTCCGGGTGGGGTGATGGCGCGGAACACAAACTGCAATCCCGCAGCTGCAGGCAGGTAGCCGGTTGCCGCAAAATCTGCCCAATCGGCAGCGGGTGTGCCAGGCCAGCTGCCCGGCGTGCCGAGCACCAGACCGGTTTCCTCCCACAGTTCACGAATGGCGGCGATGGCCAGCGCATGGTGCAAATCGCTGTCACTGTCCTGTTGCAGTCGGTCGCGGCAGAGCTGCGGCAGCGGCGTGGCCAGGGCGATGTCATGGTCAGCCGGGTCAACCGCACCGCCAGGGAACACCACCTTGTTGGGCATAAACGCCGCTTTGGCACCGCGTTGGCCCATCAAGATCTGCGGATCAGGACCCATTCGGTCGCGCACCACAATCACAGTTGCGGCGTGGCGGATTGCGGTTTTGTCGATGGGGGCAGTCATTGGCAAACCTCAGAGCAAACGGGGAAACCCTGCGTTCAGGTCTGGCAAGCCCGGCCCGAAGATGCAAGTGGGCGTTGTCCATGCCGTTGCGGCGCAACACGAAAAAGACCCGCGGCAGTCGCGCGGGTCTTTGGTATCTTCGGCGGGTGTGGCCGGGTTTTGCGAGTTGTGGATGTCGCCGGTCGCAGCCCTTGCGATGGCAAGGCCCCAGGCCCCAGAGCTTAAGACCTCAGGCTTCTTTGCCGAACCCGTGCATCCGGCGCGCCCACTGATAGGCGATCACGATGCCTTTCATCTTGGGCAGCAGGTAAAGCGATGAAAGCAGGCAGCCCAAGGAAAACACGGTGAAGGTCACCAGCGGTTCTGGACGCCAGGCGAAGTAAACCACATGCATCAGCGGCGCCATCACGTGGCCGACCAGCAAGATGGTCAGATAGGCCGGGCCATCATCTGCGCGCGCATGAGTTAGATCCTGCCCACAGGAGCTGCAGCTGTCGTTGACCTTCAGGTAAGAGTGCAGAACTTTGCCTTCACCACACTTGGGGCAGCGGCAGCGCCAGCCCCGCAGCAAAGCCTGTTTGGTGGATCGTTGGTCTTCGACGTCGTGCTCGTTAACGTCGGCCAGCACAGCCGCAGATGAATCGCTCATAACAAATCCTAACTTTTGCATCCATATTTGCGCAGGTTTCGCCGACAAATAAAGAGGACGCACTGCCTCATGCGGCTGGATGCCGCAACAGTGCCTGTTCCGAACAAGACTAGCAACCTAAGATTGCATTTTGGTGAATGGCTTTTGTTCCAACTTTTTTCGACGGAACCCGCGATCCGCCGCGTTGAGAAACTATGATCGGCGGCAACGGGCCGCTGACGGACGGAAAGGACCGCAAGATGACCAAGACCAAATTTATCGCCGCGATTGTCGCAACTGCCGCTGTTGTCGGGGGTGGTGCGGTGATGGCGAAACCGGGCTTTGGTGGAAAAGCTGGCTTTGGCCGGGGCGTGACATTTGCAGATATCGACGCAAATGGGGATGGCGCGATCACCCAGGACGAGTTGAAGGGTCTGCGCGATGCGCGGTTTGCGGCGGCTGACGCCAATGGCGATGGTCAACTGAGCCTCGAGGAGTTGACTGCAACTGCGCGGGAGCGGGCCCAAACCCATGCATCGCGTATGCTGTCGCGGCTGGACGCCAACAAGGATGGCGCTTTGTCACTGGATGAGATGCCCAAGCCGCGCCGTGCGGGAAAGATGTTTGACCGCATCGATGCGAATGGGGATGGTGCTATCAGCCAAGATGAATTCGACAGCGCCCGTTTGAAACATCAGGCCCGTCATGGTGGCAAATCCCGTCCCGGCGGAGCAGAAACCGGGGCCGACACAGACACCAACTGATCCGGACACTGATTTGTCACTTCCGCTCAAATCCTCCGCGCAGGCTCTGGACCGTGGGTCGTTGCCCCCGGGCGACGTGTCGCCCAGTTCAGGCCAAGGCGAGGTGTCGCCTGGTGCAGGGCAGGGCGCGGACCCGGACGCGACCCTGTTGCTGGCCTATGCCGCGGGGGATCGGGCGGCGGCTGCGGCGCTGACGCAACGGTTGGCGCCGCGGTGTCTGGCGGTGGCGCAGCGGGTGCTTGGCAACCGGGCCGAAGCTGAAGACATCGCACAGGAGGCGATGCTGCGCCTTTGGCGTCAGGCCCGCAGCTGGGAGGAGGGCCGGGCCAAAGTGTCGACATGGTTGTACCGGGTGGTGATGAACCTGTGCATCGATCACAAGCGGCGGCAGCGGGGTGGGCATCTTGATCTGGACGCTGTGCCGGATCCGCCCGATCCGGGGCTGTCGGCCGCAGAGCAATTGCAGCACGGCGCCCGGATGGATGCGCTGCAACAGGCCCTGATGCAATTGCCCGAGCGCCAGCGCCAAGCGGTGGTTTTGCGCCACATCGAAGATCTGCCCAACCCGGAGATTGCAGGAATCATGGACATCAGTGTGGAGGCGGTCGAAAGCCTGACAGCACGGGGCAAACGGGCCCTGGCAGCGGCTTTGTCGGGACGAAAAGCAGAATTGGGGTACAGCGATGGTTGATGATCGAAAAGCGCATTCACCGGACCCAGCGCGCCGCGATGATGCGACAGATACTGATACAATGGCGATGCTTGACGACCTGTTTGCCGAGGCGCGCCAGAGCGTTGGAGAGGGTCTTCCGGATGGGTTGGAACAGGCGATCCTGCAGGATGCGGCGGAGATTCATGGTGAAGTTCAGGCCGAGGTTCAGGCCAATGCGCAGACCATCGGGCAGGCTGATCTGCAGGTTGATCTACGGGTTCAGCGCCCGGCGGCAGAGACATCAGGCCGGGCATCCGATCGGACGTCCGCCTTGGCTGGTATGGCGCTCTGGCGTCGCGGGGCTGAAAAGCTGCGCGATATCCGGACGGCGCTTGGCGGTTGGCCTGCGATGGCGGGGCTCGCAGCTGCCAGTCTGACGGGGATCTGGATCGGCGTCGCGCCGCCGTCGTTTCTGCCGGACCCGGTTGCGCTGGCCAGCGACACCCTGAACGGCAGCAGCCTGCCCGACGGCAGCTATGATTTGGCCTTTGTGCTGAGTGAGGAGGCAGAATGACACCATCAGATCACACCAAACCGCCCAAACGCTGGCTGCGCTGGGTGCTGATCGGCTCGCTCGCGTTCAACCTGATCGTGGTGGGCGTGGTGGTTGGCGCGCTGTGGCGTTTTTCCGGCCATGGCGGATCTGGGTTTCGCGCGCAGGCACCGCTTGGGGCGTTGATTTTCCGCGATCTCGACCGGGAGACCCGAAAGGCACTGCGACAGCAGGCGGAGGCGGGTCATGACAGCTACCATGCGCGGCGTGCCGCAGAAGGCATGCGGGTGTTGCAGCTGCTGCGCCAGGAGCCATTTGACAGTGCGCCGCTGGTGCAGGTGCTGGCCGAACATAGCGAACAGCGCCACGGGTTTCATCGCTCTGTGCAGGTGGCCTGGTTGCAGCAGATCGAGGCGATGTCGCCGCAGGAGCGGGCGGCCTATGCCGATGATCTGGAGGCGCGGATGGCGCGGGGGCGCAACAAGGGTTGGCGTCCCTAGTGAGCGCATGTTCGTTGGCTGCGGAACGGTAGAAGAACACCCGGACCGATGGAGCCACACGCAGTGGCACATGTCACGGTTTCAAACGGGGCAGTGATCTGATCACTGCCCCGTTCGCTGTTGCGATCTAGGCTGCTCGCCGGTTGCGCCTGTGGGCCAATGTGTCTGCCGGATGGTTCCGATCTTTGACGTATTGGCCGAAATTCACTGTCCGTTTAGTGCTTGTCATGGTTTGCGACTTAGGCCGCGAGATCCGCCAGAGAGACTTGGTTGCGACCGGCGTTTTTGGCGGCATACAACGCGCGGTCGGCGGTTGAAATCAAAGCATGTGTGATGGTGCCACTGCCACTGCCACTGCCACTGCCACTGCCACTGCTAGTGTCAGTGCCCGCGCCAATACCAGTGCTGTGGGTTGCGGACGCGTGCGCGGCGCAGGGGGTGTGATCCGCGCCTGCACGGTTGAGCCGCCCACCGATGGCCGCGCCGATGCTGATGGTGACGGTGATCGGCGTATCAACGCCCGGCACGTGGAACGGCTGGCTGTTGATGCAATTGCACAGCTCACTGGCTGCGGCCTCTGCCATTGTCTCACCAACACCTGGCATCACAATCATGAATTCTTCGCCACCGACACGGGCCAGAAGATCCACAGGGCGCAGCGCGGCTTGTAGCCGTTTGGCGGCCTCGATCAGGACGGCATCGCCAACCGGGTGACCGTAAAGATCGTTGATCCGTTTGAAATGGTCGAGATCGGCCAGCATCACGGCAAAGCTCTCTCCGGATTTGGCCGCGCTTTGCGCCACCTGATCTAGGAATGGTTTGGCATAGCGGCGGTTGAACAGGCCCGTCATGGGATCTTCGACCGCGGCGCGCAAACCATCGCGGACGGTGTTGCGCAGTTGGTCGATCTGGGCCTGATTGCGCAGCTGGGTCTGGATCCGCAGCGCCATTTCATGGGGGTCAAAGCCCGATTGCAGCACATCATGCGCCCCTCGGTCCAGCGCTTCGGCGGCGATGGCGGGGCTGTCTGGCGGCGCGATGGCGATCACCACCGAGCGGCGGGTTGTGGCGCGGGCCCGCAGATCGGCGATCAGGCGCAGCGCAGCGCCCAGTGCGGCACCGCCCAGTTCGATCACAATGACGTCTGGCACCGGCTCGCGCATCAAGGGGCGCACATCATCAAGAGGATGGCCGGACAGCTGATAAGGCACGTGGTTTTGCAGGCGTTGCTGCCAGTCGGTCGCCGTCGTCTGCTGTTCAGCCACCAAGGCAACGACCGCACTGCTGAGGCTGGCGTTCAGATGCGGATCCGATGGTGGCAACTGCAGGGGGTGGCGGTTCCCGGCTGCTGGCTGCAGCTCTTGTTTGGCGCTGGCGGCGCGCAGCAAACTGCGGATGCGGGCCTGAAGCATGGTGTCTTCCAGCGGCTGGATCAGCACATCGTCAATGCCGCTGCGCAACGCATCAAGGCGGCGATTGCTGTCGTCTTCGTTGTCCAGCGCGATCATCGGGATGGCTGCGAGCATATCGTCGCTCGCCAATGCGCCTTTGACGTCGGCGGCGGTGCCGTCAGGCAGGGTCATTGCGCAAAGGATCAAATCCGGCTGGCAGCGGCGGGCAATTTTCGCCACCGACGCTGCAGTGTCAGCCTGCACCACGCGGTAATAGGCTGCGGACAACTGCACCTTCAACATGATGCGGTTGGTCAAGATAGCGTCGATGATCAGGATCGTCCCTTGCACGCGGTGCCCTTTCGCCCCTTGCATTCCATCTATCTTGGAGTTTTACTGACCTTGGTTAATAAACCCTTTCGGATTTCCATCAAATTGACGGTGAAGTGTCAGCAATGTGTTCACATTTGCCATTTTCCGCTGATGCGGCTGAGACTTTGGCGTTGAAAGCGCTGGCGTGGCTGGCAGCCAATGACGAATTGCTGCCGGTGTTTCTCGGCGCGACCGGCGCCAGTGAGAGTGATCTGCGAGAGCAGGCTGCCGACCCATCATTTCTGGGGTCCGTGCTGGATTTCCTGACCATGGATGACGCCTGGGTGATGGCGTTCTGCGACAGCGTTGGCGTTGCGTATGAACAGCCCATGCAGGCCCGCATGGCGCTGCCGGGTGGGGCGCAGGTGCATTGGACCTGATCCGCCACAGGCAGGGCTGACGGGACCGCCCGGCGCCGTTTGAGCGCCATCTTTGTAAACGTCTGGCTTTAAATCTCTGGCGGCATTGCCTGTGTTCGCCTAACACTGCTGCAACGGGCCTGGGGGCCCGCATGTGCACCATGGCCCAGCGGATTTGGGCTGCCAGATTGAAGGACTGACAATGCCCGTTGATGCCCTGTTGTTTGACAAGGACGGAACCCTTTTTGATTTCGCACAGACCTGGAATGGCTGGGCGGCACAGATTTTGGACACGCTTGCCAAAGGGGATCAGGCGGCCAAGACCGCGATGGCGCAGGTGATCAGCTATGATCTGGAGCGAGAGGCCTTCAACCCCGACAGTCTGGTGATTGCAGGTTCCAACGATGAGGTGGCCGAGATCCTGGCTCCTTTTGTGCCGGATATGTCGGTGGAGGAACTGACCGCATTTCTGGCCGAAAGCGCCGCCTCCGCGGATCTGGCCCCGGCGGTGCCGCTGGCTGCGTTTCTGGATGGGCTGCGGGCGCGTGGAAAAGTGCTGGGCGTGATGACCAACGATTCGGAAATCTCGGCCAATCGTCAATTGGCCCGCGCCGGGGTGCTGGATCGCTTTGACTTTGTCGCAGGGTGTGACAGTGGCCATGGCGCCAAGCCGGATGCAGCCCCGTTGCTTGCCTTTTGTGCAGCAACCGGCGTGGAGCCAGCGCGCACTGCCATGGTGGGCGACAGCCTGCATGATCTGGAGGCCGGTGCCGCCGCCGGCATGATGCGGATTGGCGTGCTGACAGGTATGGCTGGTGAGGCGGATCTGCAGGGTCATGCGGATGTTGTCTTTCCGGATATTGGCCATATCACCGGCTGGATTGATCGCTGATCCGCACAGCACTGGACATATATGCCCAGAAATATCACCAATGACATGGCGATAGATCAAAAACGACACCTCCGGTCGGAAACAGACATTTCTGCCGGTTGCGGATTGGGCCTGCTGTAGGAAAAGGGTGCGGGATCGCAGGCACCTTTTCCAGCAGGGAGGCCAGAGATGACAGATCAATCCAGGACGCGGCGACGCGGAGGTGGGCGTGCGGGTGCAGCACAACGGCGGGGCGATGCCGTGATCGAGCAAATGCCCTGGCGCATCCCGCAGGTGAATGACGCCCCGATTGAGCCCATCGGCCCCGAAGGCGTGGCCGCGATCCATGATGGTGCGATGCGCATTCTGGAAGAGATCGGCATTGTCTTTCTGAACGAGGAAGCTCTGGCCCTGTTCCGCGAGGCAGGCTGCAAAGTTGTCGGGGACCGGGTGCATCTGGATCGTGATTTCGTGATGGAGATGGTCGCCAAAGCGCCTGCGGAATTCACCATCACCCCACGAAACGAGGATCGGGCGCTGCCGGTTGGGGGGCGCCACATTCTATTTGGCAATGTGTCTTCACCGCCGAACTACTGGGATCTGTCGCTGAACTCCAAAGTGTCAGGCAACCGCGAACAGCTGCGCAACCTGCTGAAGCTGACGCAGTATTTCAACTGCATCCATTTTGCGGGCGGCTATCCGGTTGAACCGGTGGAGATCCATGCCTCGATCCGGCATCTGGATGTGCTCTATGACAAGCTGACACTGTCGGACAAGGTGATGCACGCCTATTCGCTTGGCAAAGAGCGGGTCGAAGACGTGATGGAAATGGTGCGGATCGCAGGCGGGCTGAGCGATGAGGAATTCGAGGCAAAGCCGCGGATGTACACCAACATCAACTCCACATCGCCCCTGAAGCATGATGAGCCGATGATTGATGGCTGTCTGCGTTTGGCGCGGCGTGGGCAGGCCATTGTTGTGACCCCTTTCACCCTGGCAGGGGCGATGGCGCCCGTCACATTGGCCGGGGCCGTGGCCCAATCAATTGCCGAAGCCCTGTCCGCGATTGCGCTGTTTCAATATGTCCGTCCGGGGATTCCCTGCGTGATCGGCACCTTTACCTCCAACGTCGACATGAAATCTGGGGCACCGGCCTTTGGCACGCCGGAATATATGCGCGCGACCCAGATCACAGGTCAGATGGCCCGGTTCTACGGTCTGCCGATGCGATCGTCGGGGGTTTGTGCCGCCAATGTGCCGGATGGTCAGGCGATGTGGGAGACCTCCAATTCGCTCTGGTCGGCGGTGCAATCCGGCACCAATATGGTCTATCACGCGGCGGGTTGGCTGGAAGGTGGTCTGATCGCCAGCCCTGATAAATTCATCATGGATTGCGAAATCCTGCAACACATCCAACGTTACGTTGAGCCGGATCTGCTGGGCACCGGCGAAGAGGATATCGCGCTGGAGGCGATCCGCGAGGTGGGGCACGACGGCCATTTCTTTGGCACGCAGCACACGCAAGATCGCTATAGCAGTGCGTTTTATCAACCGTTCCTCAGCGATTGGCGCAATTTTGAGGCCTGGGAGGCAGCGGGCGGTGTCTGGACCGCGCAGCGCGCGCATCAGATGTTCAAGGACATCATCGCTCGCTTTGAGCCACCAGAGCTTGAGGTTGCCCGCCGCGAGGAGCTGGAAGCGTTTGTGGCTCGGCGTAAGGAAGAGGGCGGGGCGCCCACAGATTTCTGACGCGGGCTTCTCACGCGCGTTGAAGAAAGTTTGAACTCGGCCAAAACACTGCCATTTTTGGCCGCAATTGTATATGCCGTTGCGATCTAACTAGGCAGCACACCTATAAATTCCTTATCATTCGTATTGGCTTGTGCTTCATTTCCAGCAAAACAACATGCTGGGGTGTGAAAATGGCGCGTTCGGACATGAGCGATCTGGAGTGGGAGTTCATCAAGGCAGTCTTG
>NZ_JAJDWC010000098.1 GCF_022825805.1 Phaeobacter sp. | reverse complement strand
GCCAGAGGTGCGGCCGATGCTGTTTGCGCTTTATGCATTCAACCTTGAACTCGCACGCGCGCCATGGGCGTCAAACGAGGCGATGATTGCAGAAATGCGCGTGCAGTGGTGGCGCGATGTCGGAGCCGAGATTGAAGGCGGCGGACCGGTGCGGCGCCATTTTGTGGCAACACCGTTGGCTCGGGTCCTGCGACCAGATCTGGCGCGCCACATCGATGCGATGGCAGAGGCGCGGCGCTGGGATATCTACCGCGATCCGTTTGAGGATGAGGCCGATTTGGCCCGCTACATTGATCACACCACGGGCACGGTGATGTGGTTGGCCGCTGCCAGCCTGGGCGCGCAGGATGAGGCGTTGGTGCGGCGCTTTGCCTTTGGCGTTGGGGTCGCAAACTGGCTGCGGGCGATCCCGAAACTGGTGGCTGAAAAACGCGTTCCTCTTCTGGATGGCACCCCAGCGGGTGTTCAGGCCCTTGCCAAAGAGGGGTTGGCCGCATTGCGTGACGCACGGCAAAGGCGCAGAGATGTGCCGCCACAGGCGCTGCCCGCGCTGCTGCCGGGATGGCAATCCGCCGCGATCCTGAAACAGGCCATTGAGGCGCCACAGCGCGTTGCAGATGGTGCCTTGGGGACGAGCGAGTTTCGTCAACGGGCCGAGCTGATCTGGCGGGTCACGACAAAGCGTTGGTAGCGCGCAGCAGAAGAAGCGCTGCGGGAGTTGTCCTGTGACCTTGTGACCTAAGTTGGCGCCAAAGGCCGTTTGGTGCGGCCTCTTGCTATGCGCGACCGATCACGCCACGCCTAATTGACTAGCCGTCTTGATCAGGCGTCGCGCAGGGCGCGGGGCTTCAGAACCAGCCAGAGCAGCGCGCCACCGGCAAGCACCAGGAACGGGGCCATCGCCATATTGACCGCTGTCCAGCCTTCGACGGCGGAGCCGCCAGAGCAGTTCATCAGTCCGCCCGAAGCCAGCGACGCAAAGGTCACGCCGCCAAAGACCAACAGATCGTTCAAGCCCTGCATGCGCCCACGCTCATAGCTTTCGTGCGCGCCGGCAAGCATTGTGGTCGCTCCGATAAAGCCGAAGTTCCAGCCAATGCCCAGCAGGATCAGCGCGATGAAGAAATTCTCCAATTCAACACCATGCAGCGCCACGGCACCAGCGCCAGCCAGAACCAAAAGACCAGCCCCGACAATGCGTTCTACGCCAAAGCGCGCAATCAGATGGCCAGTGAAAAAGGAAGGAACATACATCGCCAGAACATGCGCGGTCACAACATCGGCAGCGTTGCCTTCATTAAACCCGCAGCCGACCACCGCCAGCGGTGTGGAGGTCATCACCAGGTTCATCAGCGCATAGGACACCATGGCGCAGATAACGGCGACTGCAATGGTCGGGGTGCGCAGCATCTCCATCCGGCTGCGACCCTTGGGCGTTGTTTCGCTGGGCGCGGGCGGTGTCGGTATCTTGAGAAAGACAAACAGAAACGAGCCGATCACATTGATCGCAATCACCGCCATATAGGTGCCGAGGAAGGGGATCACGAAGGCCTGGCTCGTGGCCTTCACCAGTTGAGGGCCGATGATGGCGGCCAGCAGGCCTCCGGCCATCACATAGGAAATCGCTTTGGGTCGATAGGCCTCAGAGGCTGTATCACTTGCGGCGAAGCGGTAAAATCCATGCGCGCTCATGTAGATGCCGGTCATGAAACTGCCCAGCAAAAACAGCGGGAAAGACCCCAGATACAGACCGTAGGCACCGACCAATCCGCCCAACGCACCAGCAAAGGTGCCGACCAGAAAACCTGCGCGACGCCCGTAGCGCTGCATGATCGCCGAAATCGGCGTTGCGGCCATCATGGATCCCGCCACCAACAGCGAAATCGGCAAGGTCGCAAAACAAGCGTTGATGGCAAGCGATTGACCTGCCAGACCGCCGATGGTGAAAATCATCGGCATCTGGGCGCCTAGAAACGCCTGCGCAAGCACCAGAATGACGACATTGCGTTTCGCGACGCTGTCATCGGTATGATCTGCGGCAGGATCTGAAAGGGAGAGTCTGTCTGTCATGACAGATGCGTAGCCTTGAATACCATGCAGAGCAAGACAGTTCATCGCCTCGTGCATTGCGGGTAGGGTGCGAGTGCATCAAGATGGTCCGCAGCATGGTCCTGAGCGCGCACGGGGCGATGCGTGATGATGAGGCGATAGTGTGCGTCATACGCGCAAATGACAGGAAGGATCATGAATGACAGGCAACGCCAAGACACCGATAGATCGGCCGTCAGATGATGAAATCCTGACAGAGGGCAGCCCAGAGGTTGGGCGCATCATCGTGGGGCCCGCTTGTGTGCAGGAAGGTGCAGACTGGCTCGCTGCGCAGGACCCGCGGTTTGCCGAGGCAATTGCCCTTTGCGGCCCGCTGCCGCTCCGGCGCAAACCGGAGGGGTTTGGCGAATTGCTCAGCGCGATTGTCAGCCAGCAGGTGAGCGTGGCCTCGGCCAATGCGATTTGGGGGCGGATGGTGGATGCGGGTCTGGACCAGCCGTCTGCGATTGCCGCCGCCAGTGATGATGATCTCCGCGCTGCAGGGTTGAGCCGCCAGAAAATGCGCTATGCCCGCGCGCTGGCCGCGGCGGGAATTGATTTTGATGCGCTGCGCCATGCCCCGACCGAGGATGTCATTGCGCGCCTGACCGAAGTCTCTGGCATTGGCACTTGGACCGCCGAAATCTATGCGATGTTTTCACTGGGGCGGGCCGATGTCTTTGCCCATGGGGATTTGGCCCTGCAAGAGGCGGCGCGGGTGCTGCTGGGGCTGGAGACCCGACCGACGCCTGCAAAGATGCGCAAGATTGCGGAGGCCTGGTCGCCATGGCGCTCTGTTGCAGCGCGGGTGCTCTGGGCCTATTACCGTGTGGCAAAGGATAGGGAAGGGATCCGATGACACGAGTTTTGAAAGCCGAGCGCAAAGAGCCGCTGTCCGGCGACACACGGTCCGTGGTGGTGTTTTTGCACGGCTATGGGGCCAATGGGGCGGATCTGCTTGGCCTTGCTGATCCATTGGCGGAGCATCTGCCTGACACATTGTTTGTGGCCCCCGATGCGCCAGAACGTTGCGCGGGCGCGCCTTTCGGGTTTCAATGGTTCCCGATCCCCTGGATCGATGGCTCCTCGGAGGAAGAATCGATGCGCGGCATGGCGGCCGCCGTCGAGGATCTCAACGCGTTTCTCGATGCCTTGATGGTGGATGAAGATGTGTTGCCAGAGCAGGTCGTGCTGTTCGGGTTCTCTCAGGGCACAATGATGAGCCTGCATGTTGCACCGCGTCGCGAAGATCCGGTCGCCGGGATCGTGGCCTTTTCCGGCAGGCTGTTGTCGCCCGAGACGCTGGCGGATGATGTGGTATCAAAGATGCCAGTGTTGCTGGTGCATGGCGACGCTGATGATGTCGTGCCACCGCAAAGCCTGCCAGAAGCGGCCGAGGCGCTGCAAGAGGCCGGATTTAAAGATGTGTTCGCCCACATCATGAAGGGCACCGGGCACGGCATTGCGCCCGATGGTTTGAGCGTGGCCCTGGCCTTTATGCGGGATAAGCTGAGCCTGTAACGGTCTGAAAAACTTCAGGAAAGCCCTGCAGGATTATATCTTGCGGGGCTTTTTTGGTGACCGGGCTTTTCGCGGATCGGCTGATTTTGCGCGCCTGGTCTTTTGTGTTGGGCTGCTCGGCGGGCTGTTTGGCGCGCAGGCCGGTTTGGCGGAGCCAGTGACGGTGGCATTTGCGTCGCCTTTGGCCTGCGGCTTGGACGATCCGCTGGCATGACGCGCTTTGCGTCGCGCGATGGCCTGCCGGTTTGGCGCGGGCTTTGGCCGGGGTGGGCCGGGGATGCGCGGCGGCTCCAGATCCTCCCAGGTGCCGCTCGGCAGGCCCTCCAGCGTCCAGGCACCGATGGCGGCACGGATCAGCCGCAGGGTAGGGTGGCCCACCGCCGCGGTCATGCGCCGCACCTGCCTGTTGCGCCCTTCGGTGAGTGTGAGTGCAATCCAGCTATCTGGTATCGATTTGCGCACGCGGATCGGCGGGGTGCGTGCCCACAGCCCATCGGGCTGGTCAATCAGGCGGGCCTTGGCCGGGCGGGTCAGCCCATCCTTCAGCTCGACCCCCTCAGCCAGCGCACGCAGGCTTGCCGCATCTGGTGTGCCCTCGACCTGAACCCAATAGGTCTTGGCCATCTTGTGTTTCGGGTCGGAAATCCAGGATTGCAGCCGTCCCTGATCGGTCAGCAGCATCAGGCCTTCGCTGTCGCGATCAAGCCGCCCTGCCGGATAGACGCCCGGAACATCGATCCAATCGCTGAGCGTCGCACGGGGGCTGTCCGCACTGCCGCGATCAGTGAACTGGGGCAGGACGTCAAAGGGTTTGTTGAAACGGATCAATCTGGCCATAGCGCTGCAATAGGCAGCTGGACCCCATCTGACAAGTGCAGTGCGCATTAACGGGTGTCGGCACCTGGGCAGGCTGGTGGCAATCGCAACGACTGCTCCAGACCACCACCAGACCACCTGAAGACTGTCGCAGGATGCCACCTAAGATTTGCGTATAAATTGGCCCAGAATTCAGCCAATCTGCCGCAGACCAGAGCACGATAATGGGGGTTGTCAGGTCTCTGCCACGATATATAGTTCATTCATGTCGGGGTGATGGGCTGACCGCCGCCCGGGCGAAACAAGACGAGAAACTGATCAATCGGGTGAGTAGACTATTGCGTGTCATGAACCACAGCTTGCAGGACCGTCAGATATGCCGCCGAATGCGCGGCCGTTTGCGGCTGCCGGTTGATCGAATATGTGGCAGTCTCGTCTTCGATCACGTCCCCACACCGTCTGTTTTGACCACCTGGGGCATTGGTGGATTTATTCGAAGTTTTGCAAAGCGCGTGGGCTCCACGCGCTTTTGTTTTTTGTGGCCGAGCAACCTGCCCGTATCGGGCGCTCTCGGCTTGTGTTTCCAGGCCCGCCCCCTTTGGCACGGGGGTATGTGGCCGCATCGAGGAGGTGACGTATGACGGCCGCCGTTGGCAATCTCAGAACTCTGATTCTCAACGCAGATATGCAACCGCTGAGCTGGGCGCCCCTGTCAGTGTGCAGCTGGCAGGACGCTTTTGTGGCGGTGCACAAAGAACGGGTCATTCAGGTGAAAACCTATGAGGGCGTCGAGGTGCATTCCGCCTCCCAAGCCTTTGAAGTGCCAGCAGTTGTGGCGCTGAAACGCTATCGCAAGCGCAAGAAAGTCGCCTTCACCCGCTACAATGTGTTCCTGCGCGATGCGTTTTGCTGCCAATACTGTGGCAAACAGTTCCCGGCCAAGGACCTGACATTTGATCACGTGATCCCGCGCAGCAAAGGGGGCCAGTCGTCCTGGACCAATATTGTCGCCTGCTGTTCTGCGGACAACCTGCGTAAGGGCAACCTCACGCCGCAGCAGGTGGGTTTGAAATTGCGACGCAAGCCCTTTGTGCCTACGCCCCATCAGTTGGACAGCATCGCCCGAAAGCTGCCGCGCAAAAAGCCTGAGTTGCATCAGACTTGGATGGATTTTCTTTATTGGGACAGTGAGTTGGACAGCTGAGCAGAGGACAGTTTGCCTGTAGATTTGGCCGGTCCGTCGGAGCCGTCAGGGTCATAGGTCGTCCCCAACGGCCCCGTTGTTCTAATTCCATGCGCTCGGCGCAAAGCCCAGAGTGGGGCGTAAAAGGTCTGCGCAGAGATTAAATCGCGCGGGCCTCATTGCGTTCGCCCCTATGCAGGCGGATCGTCGCACTGGGCTCGATCGTGACGGCTGATCACTGGCCCTTTGCGCGCTGCACCATGCCGAAGAGATCACGGGGATCGTCCGGGTCTGCCAGCATATCGAGTTCAATGAAGAAGTCCGTCTCCTTGATACGATCGCGGATGTAGCGCAGAGCGGAAAAATCCTCGATCGCGAAGCCAACGCTGTCAAACAAGGTGATCTGTTTGGCGTCGGTGCGTCCCGGCTTTTGCCCTAGGATCACCTGCCACAGCTCTGTCACCTCAAAGTCTTCTGGCATTTGCTGGATTTCACCTTCGACCCGTGTCTGCGGCGGGAATTCCACAAAAACATCGGACCGGTTGAGAATACCTGGCGCCAGTTCCGTCTTGCCCGGGCAGTCACCGCCGATGGCGTTGATGTGAACACCGCTGCCAACCATGTTGTCGGTCAGGATGGTGGCGTATTGCTTGTCTGCGGTGCAGGTGGTCAGGATCTGCGCGCCTTCGATGGCCTCTTCGGGGGTGGCGCAGACCACCACGTCAAGCCCGCTGTTGGCGAGGTTTGCCGCGCATTTGGCCGTCGCTGCCGGATCCAGATCATACAGCCTGACAGAGGTCAGCCCGCAAATTGCCTGCATGGCCAGAGATTGGAATTCCGACTGCGCGCCATTGCCGATCATCGCCATTGTGGTCGCGCCTTTTGGGGCGAGATGTTTGGCCACCATCGCAGAGGTTGCGGCGGTACGCAGCGCGGTCAGGATCGTCATTTCAGTCAGCAACACGGGATACCCGGTATAGACGTCTGCCAACAGGCCAAAGGCTGTGACTGTCTGCAAGCCTTCGGCTGTGTTTTTGGGATGCCCGTTGACGTATTTGAACCCATAGGCCTCGCCATCGGAGGTGGGCATCAGTTCGATCACACCAACATCGGAATGGCTGGCCACGCGTGGTGTTTTGTCAAACAGCTCCCAGCGTTTGAAGTCCGCTTCGATGTAGTCAGCCAGATCGGTCAGAACGGTGTCGATGCCGATGGAATGGATGAGCCGCATCATGGAATCGACGCTTACAAAAGGGACAAGCGCCTTGTCAGAGGGTTGGTTCATGACAGTGTCCTTTCAGGAGTATCGTAGAGCGCCGGCGGCGTAGGTTGGGGCTGCCAGCACTTGGTCTGTTGGTATGTGGTGTCGGCCGCGCGGGCCGTGAGCTGAATAGGGCCGGACCGGGCAGGGCAGGGAACGACTAGGTTGGGCAGGGCAGGACCAACGCCAGGTGTGGTGCATCTGCGCTGTGACCCTCGCTGTGATCTTCACGGTGATCTCCACTATGATCTTCACGGCGACCCTTACTGCGATCCTCTCCCCGCCTTGGCCCAAGGGTCATCATTGATAGCTGCGCGTTGGCCGGTCAAAGACCCGGCGCCCGAGCGCCGATGCGCAAAGATCCACCATCAGATGCGCCGTCCGGCCTCGCTCGTCGAGAAAAGGGTTCAGCTCCACCAGATCCAAAGAGGTCATCAAGCCGGAATCATGTAGCATTTCGCAGACCAAATGGCCCTCGCGCACAGTTGCACCGCCAGGCACCGTCGTGCCAACTGCAGGCGCCACAGACGGGTCAAGGAAATCGACGTCCAGCGACACATGCAGCAGCCCGTTCTCTGCGCGCACCCGATCCAGGAAACTGGCCAGCGGGCGCGCAATGCCATTTTCGTCAATGTCGCGCATGTCATGGCGATGGATGGGACTGTCCTCCAGCGCCTGGCGCTCGGGTGTGTCCACCGACCGCAGGCCGATCATGCAGACGTTCTCCTGTGGTACGGGGTTCGCAACCGCGGGGAAGCCTTCGAAATCGGGGCGCCCGGTGAAATATCCCACTGGTGTGCCATGCAGGTTACCACTGTCGGTGGTCAGCGGCGTGTGAAAATCTGTGTGGGCGTCCAGCCAGAGCACAAATTGCGGGCGGTTCACTTTGGCGGCGAAATTGGCAACACCTGCGACGGAGCCGAGCGACAGGGCGTGATCACCACCAAGAAAGATTGGCAGGCCCTTTTCCATCGCGGCTTCTGCAGCCGCTGCCAACGCGGAGGTCCAGCCGATTGTTTCATTGCGGGCAAAAATCGCGGCATCGGGGTGATCCGGCGCATGATCTGCGGGACGCAAATTGCCTTCGTCCAGCACCTGATGGCCAAGACTTTCGATTGCGCGGGCCAGCCCTGCTGTGCGATAGGCATCCGGGCCCATCAAGCACCCCGCGCGGCGTTTGCCGCTATCCACCGGTGCGCCGATCAGAATACAGGTCTTAGTGGTCACGCGCTGGTCTCCTTTGTTCAATTCTAAACTCAGAAAAACCGCCGTTTTGAGGTGGATTCTAGGGCTCAATTTGCGCATATAGGATAGCAACCCATCAAGATGGAGGTCACATTGGACAAAACGGACGAACGATTGATCGCTGCGCTGCGCCACAATGCACGCGCGTCCCTATCGGATTTGGCGCTACAGCTGGATCTGTCGCGGACCACCGTGCGGGCCCGGATCGAACGCTTGCAAACCCGTGGTGACATCTTGGGGTTTTCTGTGGTCCTGAAGGAAGACGTGCTGCGCGATCCAGTGCGCGGCTTGATGCTGATCGGCATCGAAGGACGTGGCACCAGCCGGATCCTGCGGCAGTTGCAGGGCCTGCCGGAGGTGCGCGCCATCCACACCACAAATGGGCGCTGGGATCTGATTGTGGAACTTGGGACTGAAACGCTGGAAACGCTGGATGTGGCGCTGGCGAAGATTCGCACGTTCGAAGGGGTTGTGAGCAGCGAAACCAATCTCTTGCTGGCAACGAAAAAGGACAGCTGATCCCACCACTGCTGATCCCAAAACTGCCGATCCCACGACAATTGATCCAAGCGTAATCTGGCGCTCCAAACGCTCGGCTTCCAACAAAGGCAGAGCGTGTCAGAAACCTCCCACTCTTCCGCTTGTGCGGTCAATCAAACACGGTTTGGAACCAGGCTATGGCCGGGGTTCACCGCTACTGCCCGCGGCGCGTCAGTGGGCTTTGCGCAGGTGATTGGCCGCGGCAATCCAAATCAGCGCGATCCCGGCAGAGACAACCGCGTTCCATCCTGCCATCGAAAGGCCAAACAGCTCCCATGGGATATCATCGCAGCGCACCAGCGGTGCGGTCATGATCTGCTGCATCAGCTCTTCAGCGCTCAGCCCCCCGATTGGGCCGGATGTGCAGGTACTGGGCCCTTCCCACCAACCTTGTTCGACCCCGGCATGATAGGCGCCGATCCCGGCGCTCGTCAGTGCAGCCAATGCCCCCAGATAGGGCAGGATTACCAGCGGCAGCATCAGCGAAAGCGCACCGATCGCGACCGCGGCCCCATGCGGATAACGCTGCCAGATGCAGAGTTTGCAGGGCGCCATGTCGCCAATGTATTGAAAGCCAAACGCCGCCAGCAAAAGCCCGGCAGACCCCGCACTGGCCAGTAGGATGAGAAATCTGCTCATATCAAAACGCCTTTAAAACCAAGAAGCCGCCAAAAAGAAGAACCACAAACACGGTAAACACCAATCCCAACCGCTGTTCGATGAAGGTGCGAATAGGACGGCCGAATTTCCACAGCAGCGCCGCCACCAGGAAGAACCGCAGCGCCCGCGCCAGGATCGAGGTGGCGATAAACGTGCCGAGCGGCATGCCCGTCCAACCCGACATGATGGTGATGACCTTGTAAGGGAACGGCGTGACACCAGCGCCCAGCACGGCCCAAAATCCAAAATCGTTGAACCGGGTGTTGAACGCGCTCATCGCTTCCGCCTTGCCCATCGCGGCCAGCACTGGTTGGCCGATGCTTTCGTAGAAAAAGGCACCGATGGCATATCCGAAAACGCCACCTGCGACGGATGCAACCAAGGCGACCAGGGCGATCAGCCAGGCTTGTTTGGGCCGCGCCAGGATCATCGGGATCATCATCACATCCGGCGGGATCGGAAAGACGGAGCTTTCCACAAACGCAACGGCCGCAAGCCACCACAGCGCTTTGGGGTGATCTGCGAGGGCCATCGTCTTGTCATAGGTCGCGCGAAGCATGGTCACCCAATGTCTGTCTAGGTCTATCGATCTGGGTGCAAGCGGTGCCACGAGCAGCGGGAAAGGTCAACCAACGCCGCCGCACGCCAAATGTCGCGGATCCTGTCATCTCTCTTGGATGCAAGCGATCCCATCACGGCCTCGGCGCGCGGGTTTTGTGATCGACAGCATATTTTCTGCCAAGTTTTCTGTTTTGGCTCTGGACGTTGCCAGCAGCCTTTTGTAGGAAAGCCCCAGTGCCCAAGTGGCGGAATGGTAGACGCAGGGGATTCAAAATCCCCCGATGGTAACATCGTGAGAGTTCGAGTCTCTCCTTGGGCACCACCGCAAAATCAATGACGTGTTTTTGGAATTGTTCATCATCGCAGGTGATGGAACATCGTTGCGCATGCTGTCCTGCGAGGACAACATCCAAGACCCAAGGTCGTCAATAATGCGGTGGTGTGACAGCCCAGACCAATACGGTCGGCCCAGTGCCAGGATTGTGGTAGCGGTGCGGCCGGGTGGAGGCGAAGCGAAAGGAATCTCCTGCGGTCAATTGCATCACCTGATCTTCGACCGTCAGCTCCAGAATGCCTTCGACCACATAGCCACCTTCTTCACCCTTGTGGGAATACAGAGTGTCTCCAGAACTGGCCCCAGGGGCCAGCGTTGTCAGGATCATTTCCAACTGACCGCTGAGCGACGGGCTTAGCAGTTCGTCGCGCACCCCGGAGTCAAACCGCAACGCACGGCGGCGGGTCGCACGGACAACAATATCACGTTCTGGATCGGCCTCATCCTCGGGATCGGGGAAAAACCAGTTGATTCCCACACCCAGTGCTTTGCCAATCACATTGAGACTGCGTACCGACGGATCCGCGTCCTGGCGTTCAAGCTGGCTCAAATATCCCACCGAGAGGCCGGTCCGTTCGGCGAGTTGTTTCAGGGTCAACCCCTTGGCTTTGCGCAGTTCTCGCATGCGCAGACCGACGATTTCTTGTGTTGCTCTTTTCATTGTTGGACAAAACCGTGTTTAATCATAATTATGGATCTAAAATTATGATGTGAGTATACTTTTAGGTCAGAATTATGGTGAGTGCTAGCTTTGGTGCGGATGAAGGTCCCTCTGCCTCGGTCTTAGCATCTGTCGGATGAGGTGGCACAATGTTTCGCAACAATTTCTTTCGCGCCTATGGGTTTTGGCATTGGGGCGAGGGGCTCCAGACCGTTTTGTTCACTTGGTACATGACCTTTTATGCGGGTCTTTCGGCCACTCAGATTGGGGCATATCAGGCGCTGGTTCTCGCGCCGTTTTTGGTTTTTACCGTGTTGGGTGGGGCGCTGACGGATCGGGTTGGAGCGCGGCTGAGCTATACGGTTTCCACCAGCCTGTTTGCCGGGATCCTGATCGCCTATGGATTTGTGGATCAACAGCTTGGCTTCGTGCCTCAGGCCTTTTTCATCTATTGCTGCGCGGTTGGCATCGTCAGTGCGATTTCCAATCCGGCAATTGATACGTTCATCGTGGGCGCGACAGAACAATCGGTCCAGAGCAACGGCCTGCAGGCGGCGAATGCCCACAATCTGGCCAAACTGACCGGGAACCTCTCAGGGCTTTTGTTGCCGGTGGTATTGGCGACGGGTGGATTTGTGCTGAACGGAATGCTCATGGCGGCCAGTGTTGTGTTTCTGCGCCGCCATCATCCCAGTGGCGATCATGCCAGGGTGCCGCGGGGCGGCTCCACCACGCCTACCGCTGCCGGAGCCGCGGTACAGGCTGGCATGTTGCAACGGCTGATGCGTCACTATCGTCTGTGCCCGGAGAATTTCGATATTCTGCTGTCCAGTTGCCTGCTTGGTTTGCTAGTGATCCCGGCGGGCTACATTCTGGTGCCTCTGACCCTGCGTGCGCAGTTTCCGCAACAGGGGGATCTGATTGCGCTTGTGGGAATAGCGTCGTGGATCGGGGCAATTGTGGCCACGGCCGCTGCGAAACATCTCTCGGCTAGGATCATACGACCGGGTGCAGTGTCGTTGGTGATCTGGGCCAGCTACGGTCTGGGTCTGCTGTTGTTGATGCAAGTGCAGAGTTTCACAGCCCTATGTCTGTTGGTCTGCTGTTTTGGCACCGTCAAAGTTGGCAAGGCACTGGTCTATGGCAAATATCTCTACAACAGTCCGGTTGCTGACAGAGGGCTGATTGTGTCGGTGGACCAGACCGCGTTTTGGGGGCTGGCGACGCTTGGCACAGCGGGCATGGGCTGGTTGGTGGACGGTCTTGGGCTTGATGCAACAATTGCGATCACCAGCGGTTGTGTGCTGGCGGGGGTCTGCGCCCTCGCGCTCCGGGGGCGGTTTGCGGCGATGGTGCAGACCTGATGCATTGTCACCGGTTGTCCGTTTGATCGTCTGAGTGTTTCGGCAAACGTTTGGCCCCTAGATTGCGGTAGGGCAGCTGTTCCAGATCACAGACAAACAGGCCAGGGGCTGCAACAGGCACAATCTCACCCGCGATGGGGTCAAAGGCCGCGCGAAAATGCACCGTGCTTTTGACGCAGATGCAGCGATATTGCTTTGGGTCGAGCCCGATATGAGTGAAATGCGCCAGGTCCAGACATTGGTTCCGCTGACTTGTGACCACAATATCAATTTCCGCGTCCGCGCCGTGCAAACGCAGGGCCGCCGTGGGGCCAAGGGTGGCGATGCCACCACCATACATCTCGCCGCTATACCGGCAGGTCCCATCGGACAGGGCCAGAACCTCGAACTCCGCCGCGACCGGGTGGCTGTTTGCTGGCCCCGATTTACCGCCCAGGGCGAGGTGGATCACCTGGCCAACGCCTGCGGCATGGGCCTGCGCCGCGGCATCGGCGTCATTCATCAGCCCCATCAGCACATCTGTGGAGCCTTGGTTGATCAGCGCCCGCAACAGCCCGGTGCTGTCGGAACTGCCACCCGCGCCGGGATTGTCCTGCACATCCGCCAAGACCAAAGGCGCTCCATGATGCTCGTGTGCTTTTTTCGCTGCAGCCTCTGGCGTCAGCATCGCACTGTCGATGTCGGCCTCGGCGCGTAGAAAACACTGCAACATGTGATCTGCAGCGGCATCAGCGGCCTGCTGTGTTGGCGCATAGGCCAAACAGGCAGGACCGGTGTCGGGGAAATCCGCGGCGGTGAAGCCCAGTGCGATTTCAGCCAGAATACCGTCTGTTTCCATCTGGCCGGGCAGGGCGTAAATTGCATCAAACGGTGGCGCGCCGGTGAATTGCGCATGAAGCGGGATCAAATAGGGGACGGCTGTATGCGCCTTGCAGAGCGGCGCACCTTTCAGCAGTTGGGCCAACACCGGTGCGCAACGGGCACCAGTCGCGGCCATGTCCAGATGCGGATAGGTCCGGAAAATCCCGATGTAGTGTGTCTGCGCGACCATATCGCCAGAGATGTTGGCATGGAGATCCAGACTGATCACAATCGGTATCTCTGGCCCGACCTGGGCACGGATCCGCCGCAGCAATTCGCCTTCTCCGTCCGCGAAACGCTCGGTCACCATTGCGCCATGGAGGTCAAGGTAGATGCCGTCCAGCGGCTCAGCTTCTTTGATGCCGTCCAAGATCATGTTCGCGATGGTGTCGAAGGCGTGGTCTGTCACCTCGGCGGAGGGTTCTGCCGCGCACCACAGGATGGGTTTGACCTGCAGACCTGCGGTTTCTGCGGCTGCAACGAACCCGGCGATGGGGAGGTTTAGGCCTTTGGTCTGTGCGATGACCTGATCGCCGAACAGCATTTCAGGCCAGGAATCCGCCATTTGGAAATCGGCAAGCGTGGCGTTTTCGCCGCCAAAGCAGTTGGTTTCATGCTGAAATCCGGCAACAGCGATCACCGGGCGCGGTTTGGCGCTTTCCACTGTTTCGCTCACTGTTCCGGTCATTATTCCGGCCACTGTATCCATCATTGCGCCGGCTCCACTGCGAGATCGCCCCCGCGAAACACGGTTTCCCCGTTGCGAATGGTTTCCAATACCTGGATCGACTGAAGGGCATCTGGCTGCGTGATCGGATTGGCAGAGAGGATCACCAGATCCGCCCGTTTACCGGCCTCGATGGAGCCGCGGTCGTCTTCTTTGAACACCTGCCAAGCGGCATCAATGGTCTGCGCGCGCAGCGCCGAGAGAACAGAGACTTTTTCGCCTTCGCCAAGGATGGCGCCAGAGGCCGTCCGGCGGTTCACCGCACAATGTGCCAGATGCAGCGGCCGCGTGGGCGTGACAGAGGCGTCATTGTGGATTGTGTATCGCACACCAAATCGTTCAGCCGAGGCCGCAGGCGAGATGCGAGCCGCCCGTTCGGGCCCCAGAAATACATCGCGGTGGGTGTCGCCCCAAAAATGGATATGGGCGGAAAAGAAGCTGACTGTGATGCCCAGATCGGCCATGCGCGCCAGTTGATCATCGCGCAGGGTCTGGCCATGGATGATCGTATGGCGGTGATCGCGTCTTGGGCCAGGCGCCGGATCCGTGTCCATCGCGGCCTCCACCGCGTTGATGAACATGTCGGCGCCCGCGTCCCCGTTGCAATGGCAGTGGATTTGAAACCCGGCGCGGTGCAGATCGCCCACATGTTGATCCATGGCATCCTGCGACATGTATTCCATCCCGCAGGGGTGTTCGGGATTTGAAACGACGTGATAGGGAGCCGACAGGTAAGCCGTCTGCAATTGAAACGCGCCGTCGGCAAACAGCTTGCGGGGGCCAAGGGTGAAATGCGGATTGCCGGGCCAATGGTTGGGGATCAATGTGTCCGACAAACCCGGCTCCAACTCAGCGATTGGCAACAGCTCCAGATCAATTCCGGGATCCTGATCTGCGGGAAGGCTGGCAAAATGTTCCAGCATCATCTGCGAGGTCCAGGCGTTCTGGGCAAAGGTCACCCCATGGGCCAAATACTCCTCGCGGCAGGCAGCAAAGCCCTGCCAAAACCGGTCGCGATCGATCAGAAAATCGGTGTCCCCCATGGCGCCCATCGCGGCGAGCCCTTCGACCAGACCTGTGAGTTGCCCGGTATTCGGGGCGCGGCCATAGCGCCCGCCCAGTGGGTCGGGGGTGGTGTCGTCGATGCCCTGACGTGACAGCGCCAGCGAGTTTGCCACCCCGTTGTGGCCGGAGGCATGGATCACCCAAATCGGGTGTTTGGTTGACACGCTGTCCAGTTCTTCTCGCGTCGGCATCCGCTGTTCTTTTACCGCGGTATTGTCGAACAGCACGCCCATGACCCAGTCGCCATCGGGCGTCTGCGCGGCCTTCTGGGAGAGGCGCTGCAACGCGGTGCCGATTGTGGGGCAGTCGCCGCGTGGTGGCGCAGAGAGATCAACCCGAAAGAGCCTTATAAAGCCGGGATCTGGGAAATGCCCATGGGGGTCCAGGAACGCCGGGATCAGGCACCGCCCCGCCAAATCGGTTTCCTGATCATCCTGTGCCATCATTTTTCGCAGGTCGGCCTCGCGGCCCACGGCGCGGATCCGCGCACCATCAATCAGTACGGCTTCTGGGCATGAGTTCTGAGCGTCCATCGTTAAGATGGGGCCGTTAAAATAGAGATGCATTGGAAGCTTTCAGTTCGTTTGGGACGCGTCTGCGGCGTCATAGTGGTTGTTCGTCAGCAGCCAGTGATCCGGTCCAACCTGTTGATATTGGGATGGTTCAGCCGTGTGTCCGACCGGTTTGATCGGCGACGGGATCGGTCGGAAGGCGAGGCTGTCGATCAGATGGCGCTTGCGCGGATCGGCAATTGGCACGGCCTGCATCAGCGCGCGGGTATAGGGGTGGTGCGGGTTTTCAAACACCGCAGCCCGCGGGCCGAGTTCGACAATGCGCCCCAAATACATCACGCCCACCTGATGGGACACGCGCTCCACCACGGCCATGTCATGGCTGATAAACAGAAACGACACGCCGAGATCCGCTTGCAGTTCCATCATCAGGTTCAAGACCTGCGCCTGGACCGAAACATCCAGCGCCGACACGGCCTCGTCCGCAACAATCAGCTTTGGTGCCGGGGCCAGCGCTCTGGCAATCGCAACCCCTTGGCGTTGGCCCCCAGACAGCTCATGCGGATAGCGGCGCATAAAGGCGCGGGGCAGACCGACGCGGTCAAACAGGGTGGCCACTCGGTCCATGATGGCAGGGTCGCGCCGGTTGCCAAAATTGCGCAGAGGCTCCGCCACCTGTTCGGCGAGCTGGATCTGCGGATTGAGCGAGGCAAAAGGATCCTGGAAGATCATCTGGACATCGCGGCGTGCCGCGCGCAGCTGACGCTTCGATAGCGCCATCATATCCTGCCCATCCAGAATCACCTGGCCACTTTGCGGGTGCAGCAGTCGCATGATGGCGCGTCCCGCCGTGGATTTGCCGCATCCCGATTCCCCAACAAGGCTGAGCGTCTGCCCCTTGTTGATGGTGAAAGACACATCCTCGACGGCATGGACATTGGCCACGTGGCGCCGCAACAGCCCGCCCTTTACTGCAAATCGCACCTTCAGGTTCTCGACCTTCAGCAAAACGTCGTCGGTCCCGGTAATGGGTGCGGAGGTGCTCTGCGCTTCGCCAACGAGCTTCATCGGTTCCGGCAAGGTTGTGCCCTGCATTTCCCCCAGACGGGGCACCGCAGCAAGGAGCGCACGGGTGTAGGCCTGTTGCGGGGCATCGAATATGGCCTCGACGGGACCTTCTTCGATCTTGTCGCCGCGGTACATGACAACCACCCGGTCTGCGATCTGCGCGACCACGCCCATGTCATGGGTGATGAACAAAACGGCGGTGCCGGTTTCCGCTTTCAACTGGTTGATCAGCGACAGGATTTCTGCCTGAACAGTCACATCAAGCGCTGTTGTCGGCTCGTCCGCGATCAGCAGTTTTGGCTCGCAAGCGAGTGCCATGGCGATCACAACGCGCTGGCGCATACCACCGGACATTTCATGCGGATATTGCGTCATTCGCCGGTCGGGTTCAGGGATGCGCACCTGTTGCAGCAGCTCCAGGGCGCGGGCTCTGGCGTCCTGACTGTTCAGCCCTTTGTGGAGTTTGAGCCCGATGGTCAGCTGATGGCCAATGGTGAACACCGGGTTGAGCGCAGTCATCGGTTCCTGAAAGATCATCGAGATTGCGTTGCCACGGATTTGACGCATCAGCGCTTGATCCGCTTGGGCGAGATCAACGGGTGCGGCCGCTCCGGTGTCAAACAACAGCTCCCCCTTCTGGATGATGCCGCCGCTGTAATCAATGAGCCGCATCAGCGACATTGAGGAGACGGATTTGCCCGATCCGGATTCGCCAACCACGCAGAGCGTCTCGCCCGGGTGAATGTCGAACGACACGTCTTTGACACCCAGGACCGGGCCGTCTTCTGTGCAGAAGGCAACCTGCAAGCCGCGGATACTGGCGATGGGCGGCGATGATCTTGTCACATCCAGCATGTCGTGTTCCTTGCTGATGGCTGTTGAAGGTGAGGGCGCGGCTGCATCAGCGGCCTTTCTTGACTTTGGGATCGACCGCATCGCGCAGGGCCTCGCCAAAGAAGGTAAAGCCAAGTGTGGTGACGATGATCGGCAGCCCCCCGGCAACAATCAGCCAGGGCGTTTGACGGATGAGCGCATAGCCATCCTTCAGCAATGCGCCCCAGCTGGGGGTCGGTGGCTTGACCCCGAGGCCGAGAAAGGACAGGCCTGCCTCCAACGCGACAACTGTCGGGATGTCCATTGCCATCAGGACCGCCAGCACCCCAACCGTATTGGGTGCCAGGTGAATGGCCAGAATGCGGGGGCTGGAGGTGCCGGCCGCGCGTGCCGCCATCACAAAGTCCGCGCTGCGCAGGCTCATGGTTTGGGTCCGTGCCACCCGGGCATAGGTCGGAATGGACGTCAGCATCACCACCAGGATCACCGTGTTCAGGCTTGGGCCGACCAGCGCCACAACGGCCAGGGCAAACATCACGGTCGGAAAGGAGCGAATGGTGTCGAACACCAGCATCAGCAGACTGTCCAACCATTCTGGCCCAAAGCCTGCGATCATCCCCAGCAGCATGCCAATGACCATCGCTCCAAACACTGCCGGCAACGCGACCTTCAGCGCGATCTGTGCGCCCATCAGCATCCGCGAGAAAATATCCCGCCCGAGTTGATCAGTGCCCAGAAGATACTGCAGCGAGGGCCCTTGCAGGCGGTCCTGAATGTTCATGGCATTGGGATCGTGCGGGACGATCCAGGGCGCGAACAGCGCACAGGCGACCACCAGCGTGACGATGACCAGACCCACCATGCCAAGCCGGTCGCGCAGAACGGCGCGCAGAATTTGGGAGCTGCGGGATTGCGATTTCAAGACAGTCATGGGTTACTTTCCGGCCCGCGCGCGCGGGTCCAGCATAGCGTTGATCAGATCAGCAACCGTGGTTGCCGTGACAAACAAGGCGGTGGACATCAGCACGGCGCCCATCACGATGGGGTAGTTGCGTGTTGTGATGGCGTCGATCACCAGCTTGCCGATCCCGGGCCGGGCAAAAACGATTTCGGCAAACACCGCAGAACTGAGCAGGAAGCCCACGCCAACCCCGATGATGGTCACCACCGGCAGCACAGCGACGCGCAGCGCGTAGATCAACACGATGGGGCGCTCTGCCACGCCAAGTGCGCGCAGGGTGCGGATGTGATCGGCGCCCATGACTTCCAGCATGGAGGCGCGCATGATCCGCGCGATATACCCAATCCAGCTGAGCCCGATGGCGAAGGCCGGCAGCACCAGATGTCTCAGTTGATCCCAAAATCCTTCACCAGCGCCGATGGCCGGAAACCACCGGAGATGAACAGAAAACAGCAGCAGGGAGAGCAGCGCGACAACAAAGGCTGGCGCTGCTACCACCCCAACAGAGATCACAGCAGAGACGCGATCAAATAGCGTGTTGGGACGGGCCGCTGCATAGGCACCGAGCAGAATGCCGATCGGCACGGACCACAGCACGGAGGCGAAGATCAACCGCAGCGTATGTGGCAGCTGTTCCAGCACGATCAGCGTCACGGGACGCCCGGAGAAGACATCCACCCCCAGATTGCCCTGCAGCAGGTTGCCATAGAAAATCAGCAACTGGCGCAGCAGCGGCTGATCCAGGGCCAATTCCGCGGTCAGCCGGGCCTGCAGTTCTGGTGTGGCACGCGGGCCAAGCAGGATCTGGACCGGATCTCCGGGCACCAAACGGATCATGACGAACATCAGTGTGACCGCAACGAACAGCGTCACAGCGGCCACGCCGAACCGTCGCAAGGCATATCCAAGCAACATGATGAAACTTCTCCCTAGGGCTGCAACGGGCAGCACATGGACGGCGCAGACCTGCTGCGCCGCCCGTTTCTGGCTTTGGATTAGCCTTTTTCGAAATACCGCAGCAGCGCCAAACCATCGGGGCGCAGCGCGGGCATGACCCGGGAGGAATGGACCACCGGTGTCGCCTCATGGGTCAAAAAGCGGTAGGCACCGCTGTCTTCCATCAGGTCCTGAGCCCGTTGATAGAGCGCCGCGCGTTTGTCCAGATCGCTTTCCTTAAAGGCGCTTTGGTGGATCTGGTCGAATTCCGGGTTGGAGAACCGCTCCCAGTTCCAATGACCAACCTGTTCGGTGGTGAACCAGGCCGTGGCATAATAGGGGTCTGGCGTCATCGAGAACCGGTTCAACACAAGCTGCAGATCTTCGTTTTCGGCGCTGGCCCAGAAGGCACCGGATTCAAGGACGTTGACCTCCACCGTGATCCCGATCGTGGCAAGCGTGGCCTGAATAACCTGCGCCGCAGTGGTAAAGGTGGTTTTGTTCAACGTGTCCAGTTTGAGCGTGACATTTGTCTCTCCGCTTTCGGCCAACAGCTGTGCGGCTTTGGTGAAATCGGCCTCTGGCGGAATTTTGGAGGCCGCGCGGTTGCCGACAAGACCCGGTGCAATGATCCCGGTGGAGGGCTCCACTGCACCAAAATACGCAGCTTCCAGCACAGTTGGCACGTCAATGGCGTGTTGGATCGCAGCCCGAAGTTTTGGGTTCTGCAGCTTTGGGTGATCGAGGTTCATGCCCAGCCATGCGTAATACAGCGATGGGTATTCCAGCAGCGCGCCGCCGTTTGGCACGCCATCGCGGTAGCGCGCAACAGAGCCCAGCGAAACGCGGGTGAAATCCAGTTCACCCGCTTCAAACGCGATTTCGGCGGTGTTTTCATCATCGATGGGCAGAATTTCGATGTTGTCCCAGGCCGGGGCTTCGCCGCGCCAGTCTGGGTTTCGCTTCAGGACGGTCTTTTCTTTGGGCGACCAGCTGGCGCGCAGATAGGGTCCGCTCTCCGCGGGCGGTGTTGTTGTGACCTTGCCGTCATTGGCGCTCCAGGCGGCTCTTGAGACGATGTTGCCCGCGATATAGGGCAGGGCAATGCTCCAGAGCGGAGCGAAGGGTTCGTTCAGAACAATGGTGCCTTCACGCTCGCCCGTGACCTCCACATGCCTGAGCGGGCCCATGTCTGGTTTGTTCGGGCTTTCGGTGGCATCGGCCACGATGCGCTCGAAACTGAATTTCACGTCCTCGGCCGTCATCGCGCCAAAGCCGTTGGTAAAGCCGATGTCATCGCGCAGCGCGAATTTGATGTGGGTGGGATCCACTTGCTCGACCATCGACGCGGCATCCAACTGCCAATCCCACTCGCGGCCGGGTTTGTATTGCACCAGTTTGTTGTAGACGGAGGCATGGATTTCCTCGTCCGTGACCCCAACGCTGTAGGCGGGATCCATGCTTTGCATATCGCCGTAGGCGCGCACCCGCAGTGTGCTGTCATCGGCGGCGGCGGCGCGTGTTGCCATCCCGCCGGGCAGCGAGGCTGCCGCACCAAGGGCGGTTGCGCCTTTCAAAAACCCGCGGCGGCCCACGGCGGTTCGGCTCCAGTGCAATTTCATCTTTGGTCTCTCCCTGTTGTTTGATGGATTGTCTGCGCCTGTTCCGGATCTTTGTGGGGGTGTCCGGATATCTGGCGTCTTTGGCTCAACTTTGCCTGGTGTTCTCCGCCTGCAGTGGCGCGTGGCCCGCAATCCCTGATCGCTGGTTTAGTACGCTTGCCGGGTGTTTCGCGCGGCACGCAGGCCTGCGGAAACGAACGGCCGGTTGGGGCGACAAATGCGGAATGAGAACGGTCATCTTGGGCTCAGTCGATTAAATCCTTCGCGCCACCCGATACGAGTTTGCAGCAAAGATAAATTGTGCAACTTTAGGCGAACTGACGCGAGCTGATGTCAATTCGCGTCAAAACGCGAAAGGTTTTGATCGATGAATGAGAATTTTGCTGCAAATTTGAAGTCGCTTTGCGCAGAATTTGGCAGCATTTCACAGATCTGTCGGGACATCGGAATCAACCGCCAGCAATTCAACCGCTACCTCAATGGCAGCAGCTTGCCCTCGGCGCATAATCTGCGCCGGATTGCGCGGCATTTTGGGCTGACGGAGCGGCAGCTTTTTTCGGATGAGCTGTCGTTCGAACAGGCGCTGCGGGCAACACCCACCGACCCGACCGCAACCCCGGTTGAGCAATTCATGCAGCCTTTTCGTGATCAGCAACAGAACCTGCGCCGCTATGCGGGGTTTTATCACTCGTATTTCTGCACGCCGTCCTGGGAAGGAAAGATCTTTTGTTCCCTGATCCGCATTGTTGAGCGGGATGGCATGATGGTGATCAAAAGCCGTGAAAGCGCCGTGTCCGCCGACAACAGCGTGCGGCAGATCTCACGCTATGAGGGATTGGTGACCATGCGTGGGAACCGGATATTTGCAACCGAGCATGAGATGATCCGGGAAGGGTCCGTGGCGCAGACTGTGTTGCACACCGCCCACCGCCAGGAGCTGAAATATCTGCGGGGGATGACGATGGGGCTGGCCTGGCGGCCGTTTCCGCACCCCTATGCGGCCAAAACCATATGGAAGCGGCTCGACGAACGGGTCAGTGCGCGGGATGCGATCCGCGCCTGTGGCATCTATCCGCAACACAGCACCCGGATTGATCCCGCGATCCGCAAATACCTGGAGGTCGGCACGTGATCTGCGCAGGTTGACGCTTGGGCGTGGTCCCTGGGCTTAGGGCGCGGATGTCCAGGTCAGGTCCATGACGCGCAGCCAATTGCCATGACACAGTTTGGTCAGCAGCGCATCGTCAAACCCATGGGCCCGCAGTGCGTCCAACAGCCGGGGCAAACCCGCAATCGAACCGATGTCCTGTGGCACCACCGCGCCGTCAAAATCCGAGCCAAACCCAACCCGGTCTTCGCCCAGTTGGGTCAGCAGATGGTCGAGGTGCCGCAGCATGGCTTCCAGCGGTGTGTCGGCATCCATGCGCCCATCTTCACGCAGGAAGGCAACGGCGAAATTCAGCCCCACCATCCCGTCGCTGTCGCGGATCGCGTGCAGCTGACGGTCGGTCAGATTGCGGCTGTGCGCGGTCAGGGCATGGGCGTTGGAATGGGTCGCCACCAACGGTGCCTGGCTTAGCTGTGCGACGTCCCAAAAGCCCGCTTCGTTCAAATGGGACAGATCAATCATCACACCCAGAGCGTTGCACCGCGCAATCAGTCGCCGCCCATCGGTCGTGAGCCCAGGGCCGCTGTCGGGGGAGCCGGGAAATTGGAAGGGCACGCCATGGCCAAACAGGGTCGGGCGGGACCACACTGGCCCCAGGGACCGCAGACCAGCGGCATAGAGCACATCCAACATCGCCAGATCGCGATCGATGGCCTCGGCGCCCTCCAAATGCATGACAGCCGCCATGACACCATCGGCCATGGCACTGCGGATGTCCGAGGTGTTGCGGCAAATCCGCAAGGCACCGTCGCGTTCCAACCCCAACAACGCTGCTGCCTGAGACAGGGCAACACGGCTGGCATCCGCCCAGGGCAGTTCAGGGGGCAGCGGCAGATCATAGCTTGGCTTCAGCATGTCGGACAGATTTGTGTCCGACTGACCATCGGGCACAAAAATCGCGAAAAACCCGCCCGCAAATCCGCCTGCTTTGGCCTTGGCCAGATCAATATGGTGGCCGCCCGCGCCCTGAAACCCATCCTGGCCCGGGGCGACGTTCATCGTATGCAGCTGCAACAACAGGTCGTTGTGGCCATCAAAAATCAGCGGATATGTCATGTGCGAACTCTCAGGCATGGACCGCGATTTGCGCTGGATCGGCATGCATCGGCATGGTGTGGCGTGGCGCGGCTTGGTTGGTGGGTTGAGGATAAAGCACGTCGGCATTGCCGGTGTGCCCATTCTTCGGGGTATGCGCGTCTTGCTCTTGGGGCCGTCGGGCCCGCGCGGCCAAACACATTGGAGGCGAGCAATTCCGTTTAGCGGGTTTTCAAACCATAGGTGGCAAATGCGGCAAGTGCCTCGGCAATCTGGTCTTCGCTCAGCAAAACAGGGTCACCGATGCTGCGTGCCAGCACATAGGTTTTTGCGAGGCTTTCCAGCTCCACCATCCGCCACATGGCTTTGGCGAGTGTGTCACCGCAGACCAAGGCGCCGTGATTTGCCATCAGGCAGCCCTGCCGATTGTCCATCGCCCGCACCACATTCTCGGACAGCTCTTGTGTGCCGAACAACGCGTAATCCGCCAAGGGCACATCGCCACCGCCAAACGCCGCAACCATATAGTGGCAGGGCGGGATCGACATGTGGTTCACAGCCAGGGCGCAGCAATGGGCCGGATGGGCATGCACCACCGCCATCACATCCGGCCGGGCCACCAGAAGGTCGCGGTGAAAGCGCCACTCAGACGATGGTGCCACTGGTTGATCGGCGAGTGAAAACGACTGGTGCAGCGGCAGACGGACGATCATATCAGGTGTCATCTGCGCATAGGGCACCCCAGAAGGGGTGACCAGCATCGCGTCCCCTGCGATGCGGTGCGAGATATTGCCTGATGTGCCCTGATTGAGACCGGTCTCGTTCATCTCCAAACAGGCATCTATGATCGATTGGCGCAGGGCTTCGCTGTCGGCGGGGGCGGCGCTGGACATGGCGGCTCCTATCGCGCTGCGAGATCTGGAAACAGTTGGGCCAGACCGTCTTCGCTGGCCGCACAGATGCCGCGCTCGGTGATGAGCCCGGTGACCAGGCGGCTGGGGGTGACATCAAAGGCGGGGTTGCCGCAGGCGGTGCCGGTAGGGCTGACTTGGGTGACACCGATGGTGCCATCGTCCAGCAGGCCTTGCACATGGCTCACCTCGCGTTCGGCGCGATCCTCGATCGGGATTTCAGCCACGCCGTCGCTGACGGTCCAGTCGATGGTCGGAGAGGGCAGCGCAACATAGAAAGGAACACCATTGTCATGGGCCGCCAGCGCCTTGAGATAGGTGCCGATCTTGTTGCAGACATCGCCGCAACGCGTGGTGCGATCGGTGCCGGTGATCACCAGATCGACTTGCCCATGCTGCATCAGATGCCCGCCTGCATTGTCGGTGATATAGCTATGCGCAATCCCGTGGCTGCCCAGTTCCCAAGATGTCAGCGCGCCCTGATTGCGGGGGCGGGTTTCATCCACCCAGACATGGAGGGGGATCCCTGCGTCATGGGCCTGATACATCGGGCTGGTTGCTGTGCCCCAATCAACCGTCGCGATCCAACCTGCGTTGCAATGGGTGAGCAGGCGCACCGGCTCACCTGCTGGTTTGCGGCTGGCAATGTCCCGGATCAGGGTCAGGCCATGTTCGCCGATGCGGCGGTTGATTTCGACATCTTCGTCCGCGATGTCATGGGCCAGTTGCAGTGCGGCCGCGGCACGATCTGCGACGGGCAGGGGTGTCAGGGCCGCCAAGCAGCGATCCAGCGCCCAGCGCAGATTGATCGCGGTCGGGCGGGTTGCGTTCAAAAGCGTCCAGGCCTGCTGCAATCCTTCGTCGGATGGATCCTTCTGCGCTGCCAGCGCCATACCGTAGGCTGCTGTCGCCCCGATCAGTGGCGCGCCGCGCACCCGCATCTCCACGATTGCGGCGGCATAATCCTCCAACGTTTCCACAGGCTGGATCCGAAACTCATGCGGCAGCCAGCGTTGATCGATGATCATCAAGACCGATTGGTCGTTGTCCCACCAAAGCGAGCGGTAATGGGTGCCATTGACTTTCATAGCGATCTCCTGCGGTCCTGAATGCCTTTGCGCAGTCGTATCAAACGGGCCACAAAGTGCAATGCGCCCGCGCCGCCAAAGCGCATGTATCGGTGACCTTGGGCAACCAAACAGTTGACCCGCGCGACATATGTTGAGAAATTTCAGGACCGCGCATTTCCGACTTGCAGAGCTGCGAGCGCTCACATACAGCAGCGCCGAACATGTCAGCGGGGCTCAGCCCTGGACATATATGGCCAGAACATGGGGTGGTTATCGCCGTACGGTTTCTCTTGCATCTGACTGCGACGTTCTGACACAGTGTGTCGGATCCGGTTGGACAGGGCAGAGGGGGAAAATTCAACTGTACACGCCAAATAAGCAGATTCCGCCAGCTTTGGTGGAACAGGCGACAACGGCGTTGTTGACTTGGACCAAACCGCCTGAAACGGTTTTGTTACTCGCTGGGAAAGAGAGAAAAAATCCGACCCCAGCAGAGGACAACACGAAACTGGCTTCTATATGTCTCGACGGGTTCACAAACCCGGTCGCACCCAATGCGACACATCGGTTTCGAAAAAAAAGTGGGAGAATAACAATTATGACCAAAACGAAACTGGCCATCAGCGCCCTGGTTGCAAGCACCTTCCTGGCGCCAGCAGCAATGGCAGAAGAGTTCATCACCATCGGCACCGGTGGTGTGACAGGCGTCTACTACCCGACTGGCGGCGCGATCTGCCGTCTGGTGAACAAAGGCCGCAAAGAGCACGGCATCCGTTGCTCGGTTGAGTCCACCGGTGGCTCTGTCTACAACATCAACACCATCCGCGAAGGCGAGCTGGAGTTTGGTGTGGCGCAGTCCGACTGGCAGTACCACGCCTACAACGGCACCTCCAAGTTCGAAGATCAGGGCGCATTCGAAGGTCTGCGGGCCGTCTTCTCTGTGCACCCCGAGCCCTTCACCGTTGTGGCACGTGCCGACTCCGGAATCACCAACTTTGACGACCTGCAGGGCAAGCGCGTCAACATCGGCAACCCAGGGTCCGGTCAGCGCGGCACCATGGAAGTGCTGATGGAAGCCAAAGGTCTCGGCATGGACAGCTTTGCGCTGGCAACCGAGCTGAAGGCGGCTGAACAGTCCGCAGCGCTGTGTGACAACCAGATCGACGCAATGGTCTACACCGTTGGTCACCCGTCCGGCTCCATCCAGGAAGCCACCACAGCATGTGATTCTGTTCTGGTCACCGTTGATGGCGAAGCGGTTGAAAAGCTGATTGCTGACAACTCTTTCTACCGTTCGGCCACCATCCCCGGCGGCATGTATCGTGGTTCTGACGCAGACACTGCGACCTTCGGCGTTGGCGCAACCTTCGTCACCTCCGACGCGGTGTCCGAAGAGGCGGTCTACACCGTTGTGAAGTCTGTGTTCGAAAACTTCGACGACTTCAAAAAGCTGCACCCGGCGTTTGCAAACCTGAAGCCAGAAGAAATGGCAACTGCAGGTCTGTCCGCACCGCTGCACGCGGGTGCTGCGAAGTACTACAAAGAACAGGGCTGGATCGAGTAAGTCGAGCCATCTGATCGAGCGGGGCGCTGCGGCGCCCCGTTTTGCACCTGCGATCCTCGCCTCCGCCGATCCAGGTGCCAATAAACGGTAAAGCTGTGTCCAATTGTGGCTGCACGGGCTTTCGAGGGGAAAACACCATGAAAAGTGATACTCAGGGCAATCGGCCGCTGACAGAGGAAGAGCTGCAGGCTCTGGTTGCCTCGTCAGACTCCGGGGCCCGCAATCCGGTTGGCAGTGTCGGCCTGTTTCTGGCCATTGTCGCCTGCATCTGGTCCATCTTTCAGGTCCTGCTAGCATCGCCGATTGCAAATGTCGTGCTGCCGGGCAGCGTCGTCAACAACTCGCGTCAGATCCATCTGGCCTTTGCTATTTTTCTGGCCTACGCCGCCTATCCGGCGCTGAAATCAAGCCCAACGGACCGCATCCCGGTGCAGGATTGGATCCTCGCGCTCTTGGGCACGTTCACCGCGCTTTACGGGTATATTTTCTACGAAAAAATCGTGAATGCCGGCGGTAAGGGCGACGAGACAGACACCGTCTTTGCCGCGATCGGCCTGGTGTTGTTGTTCGAGGGTGCGCGCCGCGCACTTGGCCCGGCCATGGCGATTGTGGCGTCGATTTTCCTGCTCTACGTCTTTTATGGTTCGTCAGAGTTTGTCCCTGACGTGATCCGCTGGAAGGACGCATCGGTCGAACGCGCGATGGAACAGATGTGGATCACCTCCGAAGGGGTGTTTGGCATCGCCCTTGGCGTTTCGACAAAGTTTGTTTTCCTCTTCGTTCTGTTTGGCGCGCTTCTGGATAAGGCGGGCGCTGGCAACTACTTCATCAAAATGGCGTTCGGGGCCCTGGGCCACCTGCGTGGCGGTCCGGCCAAAGCAGCCGTTGTGGGATCTGCCGCCACCGGTTTGATTTCCGGCTCGTCCATCGCCAATGTTGTCACCACAGGTACCTTCACCATTCCATTGATGAAACGCGTAGGCTTCAGCTCGGAGCAAGCGGGCTCTGTTGAGGTTGCCTCTTCCGTGAACGGGCAGATCATGCCACCGGTGATGGGCGCTGCGGCCTTCCTGATGGTGGAATATGTGGGCATCTCTTACGTGGAGGTGATCACCCACGCGTTCCTGCCTGCGGCGATTTCCTACATCGCGCTGATTTACATCGTGCATCTGGAAGCGGTGAAGCGGAACATGCCGACGCTTGGCAACCGCGAAGTCAACCTGATGCGCACCGCGCTTGGTATGCTGAGCTTCTTTCTGGTTTTCGCTGGGCTCTGCTACGGCACCCAGTTCCCAGTTGATGCCATCGAAACCGTCGCGCCGAGCGCGTCTGGTTTGATCATCACCGTTCTGGTGGCGCTGGTGTATATCGGGCTGGTCTATCTGGCGTCGCAGGTGCCGGATCTGGAACCTGATGACCCCAACGCCAAAGAGGTCGAGCTGCCTGAGATTTCCGAGATCTACAAAGCCGGCCTGCACTATCTGCTGCCGATTGTTGTGTTGGTTTATTTCCTGATGATCGAGCAGAAGTCGCCTGGTCTGTCCGCCTTCTGGGCGACCGCGCTGCTGTTCATCATCCTGGTGACACAACGTCCGCTGAAAGCGCTGTTCCGCGGCCAAAGCAATCTGGCCCATAGCGTGATCGACGGTCTCAACGATCTTTGGCATGGTATGGTTGATGGCGCGCGCAACATGATCGGTATCGCGCTGGCCACCGCAACGGCAGGCGTGATCGTGGGCACCGTGACCTTGACGGGCGTGGGGCAGGTGATGGCGGATCTGGTTGAGTTCCTGTCCGGCGGCAATCTGATCCTGATGCTGGTCATGGTGGGGATCCTCTCCCTGATCCTGGGGATGGGTTTGCCGACCACAGCCAACTACATCGTGGTCAGCTCGCTGATGGCCGGCGTGGTGGTTGAACTGGGCGCGCAATCGGGGCTGATTGTGCCGCTGATCGCGGTGCACCTGTTCGTCTTCTACTTTGGCATCATGGCGGATGTGACCCCGCCAGTTGGTCTGGCAAGTTTTGCTGCTGCGGCCGTGTCTGGGGGCGATGCAATCCGCACTGGGTTCACGGCGTTCTTCTACAGCCTGCGTACGGTGGCCTTGCCGTTTGTGTTCATCTTCAACACGGACCTCTTGTTGATTGATGTGACCTGGACGCAAGGGGTGTTGGTTGCGATCACAGCCACAATAGCGATCCTGGTGTTTACAGCCGGAACCATGGGGTATTTCATCACCCGCAGCCGCATTTACGAAAGCGTGGCACTGGTGGCGATTGCCTTTGCGATTTTCCGTCCGGGGTTCTTCATGGATCAGATCCAGCCGCCGTTCACAGCGGTTGCACCCGCGCAGCTGGCGACCGCGTTGGACACAGTGCCCGAAGGCACAAATGTCCGGCTGACGGTGGCGGGCCCGGATTTCGACACGGGTGAGATGACGGAAACCACATTGGTTCTGACCGTTGGGGCCGAAGGCGGCCAGTCGGCACTAGATCAGTTTGGCCTGCTGACGCTGGAAGAAGACGGGGTCGTCAAGCTGGAGGAGCCCCTGTTTGGCACACCAGCACAGCCGATGATGGACGGGTTTGATTTCTACCTGGATGAGCCTGTAACCTTGGCTGCGGTCGCTGTGCCGTCCGATCAGTTGCCCAAAGAGCTGATCTTCATCCCGGCCTTGTTGCTCTTGGGGCTCATCGCACTGATGCAGCGGTCTCGTGCCAATCGTCAGGAGGGTCTGGTATGAACAAATCTGTTCTCTGTGCTTTGGAGTTGAGCGGCGATTCCATGGATCGCAAAGTCCTGGAGGAGGCTGCACGTCAGGCTGATCTGGATCAGGCTCAACTGGATGTGGTGAATGTTCTCCCCGATTTCGGGGAGAGCTGGGTGTCCGGTTTCTTTGAGGAGCACCATCACGAACGTGCCGTCAAAGAGGCGACAGCGCAGCTCGAATCGCTCTGCGAAGAGATCCTTGGCGCTGATCGAAACGCCAAGATCCGGCATCTGGTGGCAACCGGCAAAGCCTATCAGGAAATCCTGCAAGTCGCGGAAAAGGCAGGCAGCGATCTGATCGTGATCGGCGCCTATAAACCGGAGTTGCGGGATTATCTGCTGGGTCCCAACGCGGCCCGTGTGATCCGGCATTCGTCTTGTTCGGTGTATGTCGTCCGCTGAGATAAGCCGAAGGCCAAATCAGCAAGGTGGCCAACATCGAAGGCCAACAACATCAAAGGCGTCCCAATGGGGCGCCTTTTTCATGTGGGGTACACCAGTGTCCGCAGCGCGCGCCTGTCGCCGTTTAATACCCGGTCATCTCCAGATACCCGATGCCCGTTGCACTGCCGCTGACACGGACGGGGCCTTCCCAATAGGGAAATGATGCGCCCATCCAGGCGTTGGCGTTCATGGCTTCGACTGTGATATCCAGATCCCGTTCAGGCAGTTGCAAACGCCACCGCGTCGGCACGTCTCGTCCTTCTACCTGCGTGGTCGACAGTGCAGTTGTTGTCAGCACCCCGGGTTCCAGCGGCGTGGCGCTGCCGTCTGCCGCAATCCAGGTGCCTGACGTGAAGATGTCGGTCCCGCGCAACTGAAATCCCATCATCTTGGTGCCATCGTCAAAGCGTAGGGAAAACCAATCCCAGCCGCTTTGATCCTCGGCCAGGGGTTGACTTGACCATTCGCGATCGAGCCAGCCATCGCCTGTCACCTCAACCGGTCCTTCCGGCAATTGCAGGGTGCCACGGATCCTGTAGTGCGGTTGGGAATAATAATAGCTGGCCTGTCCCTGTGCGGACTTCACCGAATAGCCCTGGTTGCCCTGCAGAACCAAGGGCCCATCAGCGATGAGCGACAGATCGTAGGCAAACGCGTCCCCCCTGGCAAACAGCTGGATCTGGTCAATCTCTTCGCTCGTTCCGGTCATATGCCAGTCATCGATAAAGGCTCGAAACGGCGCGGCCTCAACGCCCGCGATACCAAGACCGCCGCGCGACAAACGCTCGTCGAAGTAATGCGCCTCCGCGGTGGTCAGCCCTGCGTGCCCCATCCAAATCTGCGAGTTGGACCAGATATTTGCATCGTTTTCCTGATCTTGTGATCCGGGTCTGAGTGCCGAACGAAACAGCGTCCATTGAATGCCGTAATCCTGGCCATCCACACCTGTCAGATTGGCGGTGAGATACCACCACTCAATGCGGTATTCTGGATGTGCCGCGTGATCCTGAGGAAAGCGGAGCGGAGTGTTTGGCTGCGGCACAGCAAACCCCTCGGCCGTGGTGCCCAACCCGGCGTAGCCCTGCGCATTAGCGCCGCCACAGACCCCAATTGCCAATAGGCCTGCCCAAAACAGGTTGCAGATTGAACTAGCGTTCATTGGAAAATACCCGTTGTAAGTCAGCAGGATGGAGGCGAGAGAGTTTTCGTGCAGGCAATGCCGCAGCGATGGCAGCGGCCAGCAACGCCAGCGCCAAGAGACGCAACCAATCCAGCGGGAACAGCGCCATTGGCAATCGCCAGCCGAATGCTTCGACATTGACCACAGCCAGCAGCGCCCAGCCCAAAGCCAGCCCCAAGGGCAGTGCCAGAACCGCCGTCAGCGCGGCCAGGAGCACGCTGCGCAGGATCTCACACCAGGCAAGTTGGCGCCGCGTGATCCCCATTGCCCAAATCGGCGCAAGCTGTGGCAATCGCTGGTTCCAAAGGGTGAGCAGGCTGGTCAGAATGGCAAACCCTGCGACGCCCAGTGTCAGCAGGTTCAGCGCGGCAGTCACTACGAATGTGCGGTCAAAAATCTGTAGCGACTGGGCCTTAAGCGCGGATTGGTTGATGAACGCAGTTGCGGGCAGATCGAAACGGTCCTGCAGTTGCTGGCGCACAGGCGCGATTTGGGTCTCGTCCATGCGCAGGCCAAAGCGCCGGTTGCTGATGGATGGGCGCTTGGCCACCACAAGATCGAGCCCTGCGATTGCCTGGAGATGCGGGTTCCCATAGTCGGAATAGATGCCCAATACCTCGGCTTCCCAATCGCTTGCGATGCGGAGTTGATCCCCAGGGCTCAGATTTTCGCGGCGGGCAAACTGTTCATTGATCAGGATCCCGTCACCAGCTGCAATCTTGTCCCAAACAGAAGGAAGCGCATCCAATAGCGGCCAGTTCAGGCGGTAGGTCGGATCATCGGCGACGCCGTAGACTTCCAACGGCAGCCCTTCGTAGCGTTCGTCGCTGTGCCGGATGGGCAGCACCCGAACATCATTTTCAGTGAGCCAATCGGTGATGGCAGCGGGGTCCTCGCGCGCGGGAATGGTCAGATACATCTCTGACGCCAGCCGTTGATCAAGCCAACCCACAAAGGTGAGCCTGAAGCTGGAAACCATTGTTCCAACGCCAATATTTGTCGCCAGCGCCAAAAGCAGCGCCATCAAAGCCAGCGACAATCCAGGCAGTTGGGCCCGCATATCGGCCCAAAGCCATTGGGCAAGCGGCCCACGGGCGGTCTGCGTTCCAAATCGCAAGAGGTGCGATAGTGCCCAGGGCAGTAGAAGTGCAGCACCAATCATCAATGCGCCCACAAACACAAAACCCGCCAACAGCCCATCGAATGCAACGGGCAGGATGCCGCTGCCCAACAGGAGCAGGGCGCCAACAGCGGCTGTGCGTCGGTGGTTGCGGCAGGCTTGTTGCCCGCGCGCGGCCGCTGCCGGTGGCGCCATGATCGGCAGTTTTGCGATGCTGAGGCAGCTTTGCGCGCCTGCGAGGATCATGCCGCCGACTGCCATGGCCAGCCCGGACAGGACCCAATGCCATTGGAGGGTAAGACTTCCATCAACTCGGGCCCCATAGAGCCCGGACAGCGTGGCGCTGACACCGGGCAACAGCAGCCCCGCGAGGACAAAGCCAAGCACCAGACCAAGCGACGCAGCCAGCAATGTGATCGCAAAAAGCTCCAGAAAGATAATGGTAATCAGCGTTTTGAGTGGAATTCCTAAACTGCGGAGCGTGCGGAACAACCCGCGGCGCTGCTCGATCCCCAGAGCCACTGTGCCTTGCACAATGAATAGGCCAACCGCAAAGGACAAAAGACCGAAGGCTGTAAGGTTGAGGTGAAAACTCTCGGTCAGCTGCGCTGTATCGGCCCCGCTGGCGGCTGTTTGGCGGCGCAGTTCAGGGGTGATTTCGGCCAAGGGCGGAACCCCCTTTGGCTGATTGGGCAGCAGCACAAGATGGCTGAAACGGTCGGGGGTTCCTGCCATTGCGACCACAGTCGAGAGATCGGCCAGCCCCAGTCCGCGAGGTACCTGCTCTGATCTTATAATGGGGGGCCAGGACTGACCCGCTGGCGCTGTCGGAAACTGTGTTTCGGGATGGGCAAACATCCTGCCCGGTGCAAGCAGTAGATCCGCGGGCGTCGGGGGTTGGGCGGTTGACGGTTCCCCTGTTTGAGGCGCATCAGCATCGTCCTGCGTCGCCATCAGATCGGCGAGCAGCGGGTTTGACAGCACATCAATCCCGATAAGTTCCAACTGGCGATTGCCCGTGCCCAGTGTCATTTCAACAACCGGGGTGACTTGCCAGCCAGACCGCCGCAGCGTTTGGTATTGGGCCAATGTGACCTGGCCCTCTGGCCCCACAAGGCGATCCTGACGATCAGGCGAGATCTGTCCTGCGGCTTCTGCGTAACTGGCGCGCGCCTCGGCGTTGATGGCCTGAACGGCGGACCACAGAGCTGTGGCCAGTGCCAAGCCGACAACCAGCATGGCCAATTGCAGTTTGTGCCGCCGCCAGTGGGACAGGATCGTTGCAAAGGCAGCCCAGATCATTCTGCGGCGCCCGCCAGTGTGGTGTCTTCACGCGCACTAACCGGGTGCAGCGTCCCGCGAGACAGGTGCAACTGACGATCCATCTGGCTGGCAATGTCCTGCGAATGGGTTACCAACAGCAGGGCAGCACCGGTTTCTGCACTGAGCTGTTGCATCAATTCGATAACAGAACGGCTTGATTCCTCGTCAAGATTTCCGGTCGGCTCATCCGCTAATAGCAATTTGGGGCGCAAGGCCAGGGCACGCGCGATGGCCACCCTCTGCTGTTGCCCGCCGGATAGCTGCTCGGGAAACCGTCTGGTCAATGCACCGAGGCCAAGCCGCTCGGCCAGCTCTGCGGACCATGCTGCATCTGCGCGATTGGCAAATCTGGCGTGAAGGTTGATGTTCTGTTCCACCGTCAACGCGGGGATCAGGTTGAACTGTTGGAAGACAAGGGCGACCTTATCTCGGCGCAAAGCGGAACGCCCCGCATCATCCAAATCGGTCAGATCCTGTCCATCGACACGCACAACTCCGGAATCGGCCTGATCCAGTGCGCCGCCAAGATGCAGCAATGTACTTTTGCCCGAACCGCTGTCGCCGGTGAGCGCAAGGCTGGTGCCGGCGGATACGGTCAAGGTCACCTTGTTCAACACCTCCACCGCGCCGTCAGGCGAGGCGTAGGATTTGCTGACGTCTTGGAATTCCAGCATGTTGGGGACCCTTTGGGCAGAGTGTGGTCATATGGAGCAGGGGTCTTGTGCCCCAGTTTTGGGATGCGAAAGAACCCGTATGTTTCCAACAATATAGGCCCCGAATATGTCAGGCCCATACCTCAGGCTGATCCGGAAGGGCACAGAGCTGGAAAATTCTCCGTGAGAATTGCATCCCGTTGTTATGTCCACGTAAGGTGGCGGCGGGTTGGGCTGAATTTGGCCAGATTGGGCCGGGCTGGGCCAGATTTGAACGAGGCAAGATTACATATGACACTGTTGCAGCAATTGCTATGGGGTAGCCTTTATCTTGGTCTGTGTCTTGCGCTTGAAACCGCCTTGCTGCTGTTGTGTTTCACCTTGACCCGACGGCGGTTGGAACAGCTTCGTCTGACCTGGCGGATTTGGCGCGGTGTGGTGGTGATGGGCGTTGCGATTGCGCTGGTCGTTTTGGCCCATACCGCGCAGGTCTGGGTTTGGGCGTCGGCGCTGATCTTTGCGCAGGCAATGCCGGATTGGAACACGGCGGTCTATTTCTCGCTGGTGACCTATACCACGCTTGGCTACGGCGATGTCGTGCTCGGCGATGGGCTGCGGATCTTTGCTGCATTCGGGGCGGTGACCGGCCTGTTTGCCTTCGGTATCAGTACGGCGTTTCTGGTTGCGGTATTGCGCGGTATTTTTGTGGTCGACGATCGCCGACTGCATCAGTGAACCAGTTGCTGGCTCTTATTTTTCCGGGCGATTGTTTCCAATTCTTCAACAATAAGGCAGCGTTGCCACAATCGCGCCAATTTGCTGTCCCACTCAACCCCTAGACACAACTCATCCCGAAAGAACTCGGGCGTCAGCATATGAGGGGCACATGGACATCCGCAAATCTTTGACATCCGTGGCGGGCTCTGCGGCAGGTGTGGTGAAACAGAAACTGCGGTCTGGCCTGCGCCATCAGTCCACCGCTCGTGCCAGCGACGGTGTTCGCATCTGCCTCAAATCCGATGGCGCCGCGCAAGATATCATCGCCGTACAATCCCAGGCGCTGCGTTCGCTGAGGGCAGGGCACTAACCAGCTCGCGTGGTTCCAGCGCCAAGTTCGTTAGACGTAAACGGCAAGAACGCTTTGCGGCGGACCAAACACTCGCCGCAACGCGTTGAGGGATGGTGAAACTCAGACCTCGTCGTCCTGATTGCCGCGATACCCTGTGGCGATCACAAATTTCTCTGAGCTGTCAGAGCGGGACGAGGGCGGTTTGACGTTGTAGACCTTGGTAAATTTCTGCTTCAGAAGCTTCTGCAACTCGCCTTCGGCGCCACCGGCCAAAACTTTGGCCACGAATGTCCCACCTTCCTCCAGCACATCAAACGCAAAATAAGCCGCTGTTTCGCAGAGCGAAATGATGCGCAAGTGGTCGGTCTGTTTGTGGCCCGAACTTGCCGCAGCCATATCGGACATGACCACATCCGCTTTGCCGCCCAGCCAGGTTTTCACCTGATCGTCTGCACCTTCGTCCATGAAATCAAGCTGATGGAACTCCGCACCTGCCAGCGGTTCGACCTCTTGCAGGTCAACGCCGATGATGCGGCCCACGGATTTGCCGGGCTTTTCGCCAAGGGCATTGATCCGTTTGACGGCGACCTGCGCCCAACCGCCGGGGGCGCAGCCCAGGTCGACCACTCGCGCACCATTGACGAGAAAGCGGAATTTATCGTCCAACTCCATGATTTTAAAGGCCGCGCGCCCACGGTAGCCTTCGGCCTGAGCCCGTTTGACATAGGGGTCATTCAATTGGCGTTGCAGCCACCGTGTCGAGCTGAGCTTGCGGCCACGGGCGGATTTTACCTTGACCTTGAGGTCGCGTTGTCCCCGCCCGGAGGTGTTTTTGCCAGTGGGTGTTTTTGCCATCAGTCTGTCCTTGCGCAGAACACCCTGTGGTGTCTGCCCGCCTTCAAGAGGCGCTGATTAAATCTGTTTGAGCCGCTAGAACGGGCCGTCTTCCAAAACGCCATCTGCGCTCATTTGAGCGTACAGCAGGCCTTCGCGCAGGCCGCGATCCGCAACCGACAGCCGATCCGTCGGCCAACAGCGCAACAGGGCCTGCAAGATTGCGGCGCCTGACATGATCAATGCTTGGCGATCTTCGCCAATGCGCGGATCGCTGCGCCGCCCTTGGGGGCCGAGTTCTAGATAGGAACGGATGACCTTGTCAATCTGATCGCTGGTCATCCGCAGCCCATCAACTTTGGTCCTGTCATAGCGTTTCAAGCCAAGATGCGAGGCGGCCACGGTGGTGACGGTGCCTGACGTGCCCACAATCTGAAAGCCCGCGCGGGTCTGTTCATCCTTGTAGGGCGCGAAATCTGCCAGGTTCTCCTCAAAGAACCAGCTCATCAACGCAAAGCGCGCGGCGTCATCTTCAACATCGTTGAACTGGTCCCGAAGCGTGGCGACGCCCAGCGGAACGGAAATCCAATCGACCACTTTGGCCGCCGGGAACGGGCTATCTGCGGTGTGAAAGCCCGCGTGCAGCCGCATAATGGCAGAGGGACGATCACGCCGCGGTACCGACGAGATGTCAATCCAGACCAATTCGGTCGAGCCGCCGCCTATGTCGACCACCAACAGCTGGTCAGTTTTTGTCGACACCAAAGGAGCGCAGGAAATCACCGCCAGTCGGGCTTCTTCCTCCGGTTGGATTATCTCCAGCGGTAGACCTGTTTCGCGGCGCACTTGGCGGATAAAATCGCGGGCGTTTTTGGCGCGTCGGCAGGCCTCGGTCGCCACCAGGCGCATCCGTTTGACGCGGTTGCGTTTCAGTTTTTGCTGACAAATGCGAAGGGCCTGAATGGTGCGCGACATCGAGGCGCGCGACAGCCGCCCTGTTCGTTCCAGACCGGCGCCAAGCTGCACCGACTTGGAAAAACTGTCTACCACATGAAAACCGCTGCCCTTTGGCTGGGCAATCAGCATACGGCAGCTATTTGTTCCCAAATCCAGCGCTGCATAGAGCGCATCTGGATCTGGACGGGCCGGTGCCGGGCTCTCTACCGCGCGGGGAAACGCGCCGCCACCTTTGGAACGCCTGGGCGCCATGATTCACGCCCTCCGATTATCGTGTTACGACAACCATATGGCGGGGAGCCGATGCACGCAAGATCGCGCTCGACCTTGGCGATGACTTTCACCGCAGCGGCGCCTGCGATTTTCCGCGCCCAATTCATAAACCTGTTGAAAATTATGAGCCTGGCTAACGGTGGTCAGAAATGCGACAGCGAGCTATGCAAACTGCGGCGCAGAAAAAGGTCGCTCTCCACCATTGTCAGGTCGAAATCCGGCGAACACATAACAAGCGGCAGCACTAAAACCACATTTACCCAGACGCAAAGGAAGCTAAGGCAATGCCCGACGTAACGCTTGTATATTGGCGCGATATTCCGGCCCAGGTCATCGTAGGCAAGGGACGCCGTGGCGCGAAACGCCAGTTGGAGGAGCGGTTCGAACAAGCCATCGATCGGGCTGCCATGAAGGTGAACGCCAAAGACGCCGACGCCTATCTGGCGGAATGGCGCAAAGCGGCGCCCTACACCGTTGAAGGCGAAGCGGCAGAGATTGCGGAGGCAGAGGCCACGCGTCTGGAGACAGAATATGATCAGGACCGCCTGAAGGCGCTGATCGCAAATGACGGATGGGCATGAGCCTGACATCTTTTTGGGAGGCCACGATGGCTTTGTTGAACTTCAAGAAACGCGATGCGGGCGCAGAGCAGACCAGCTCCCCCGAGGTCGAAGCCTTTCTGCAGGATTACTCGATCGAGGTGATGCCAAGAACGGCGGCCAAGGTTGACGATTTCCGCGATCTGCTGCCCGCAGGCACGCGCGTTTACATCGCCCATATCGAAGGCACCCCCATCGAAGAGATGGTGGAGACCGCAAAACGGTTGAACGCCGAGGGTTTCCCGGTGATGCCGCACTTCCCAGCGCGGATCATCAAGGATGAAGCCACGTTGGCCGATTGGATCGCACGCTACCAGGGCGAAGCGGATGTGAAACAGGCCCTATTGCTGGCAGGCGGTGTGACCACGCCACATGGTGATTACCACAGCTCCATGCAGCTGTTGGAAACCGGTCTGTTCGACAAAGCTGGGTTCAGCAATCTGCACGTCGCTGGCCACCCAGAGGGCAACAAGGACATCGATCCGGACGGCAGCATGAAGAATGTTGGCGAAGCGCTTCAGTGGAAACAGAAATTCTCTGAACGCACCGATGCGAGCATGGCTCTGGCCACGCAGTTTGCTTTTGAAGCCAAGCCGATCATTGAATGGGCCGACAGTGTCAAAGCCGCAGGCGTCGATATCCCGATCCACATCGGCATCGCGGGACCGGCCAAGCTGCAGACGCTGATCAAGTTTGCCATCGCATGTGGTGTTGGCCCGTCTCTGAAGGTTTTGCAGAAGCGTGCGATGGATGTGTCCAAGCTGCTGCTGCCGTATGAACCCACAGACGTGATCGCGGAACTGGCAGCCCACAAGGCGGCGAACCCGGACTTCAACATCACCAATGTGCACTTCTTCCCATTGGGTGGCATCAAAACAAACGCCAACTGGGCGATCAACAATGGCGGCGACTCTGCCAAGCCCGTCAACTCCTAAGGATCAACTATGACCCGTACCATCATTGAATCAAAATCAAAAACCACGATCATGGGGTTTGACCAGCCGTTCACCGTGATTGGGGAACGCATCAACCCGACGGGCCGTAAGATCCTGAACGAGGAACTGGAGCGCGGTGATTTCTCCCGCGTTGAGGCCGACGCTCTGGCGCAGGTCGCAGCTGGCGCCACCGTTCTGGACATCAACTCCGGTGCGGTCTTCTCCAACAAAATGGCCGAAGATCCGCGTTACGCCGACAACAACTTTGTCGAGCCGGACCTGATGCGTGAGTTGGTGAAGCGCGTCCAGGCGGTCACCGACTGCCCGCTCTGCATCGACAGCTCTGTTCCCGGTGCGCTTGAGGCCGGTCTGGAAGCCGCCGAAGGCCGTCCGCTGCTGAACTCCGTCACCGGCGAAGAAGAGCGCCTGGAGGTGGTTCTGCCGCTGGTCAAGAAATACAACGTTCCCGTTGTGGCCATTTCCAACGACGACACCGGTATCTCCGAAGACCCAGAGGTGCGTTTTGCGGTTGCGAAGAAAATCGTGGAGCGGGCGGCTGATTTCGGTATCCCGGCGCATGACATCGTCGTTGACCCGCTGGTTATGCCGATTGGCGCCATGGGCACCGCGGGCCTGCAGGTGTTTGAACTGAACAACCGTCTGCGTAACGAACTGGGTGTGAACACCACCTGCGGTGCGTCCAACATTTCGTTCGGCCTGCCGAACCGTCACGGCATCAACAACGCCTTCCTGCCAATGGCGATGGCAACCGGTATGACCTCTGCGATCATGAACCCTGTGGCGCTGCCCATCGGTCCCAAGAAAATTGCCGAGAAAAAAGCAGAAGTCGAAGCCGCTGGCGTGGTCCTGCCGGAAGGTATGGACGACGAGGCATTTGTTCAGCTGTTCGGCATGGGCTCCACCAAACCACGTGCGGGCAAGGAAATGGAAGCCATCCGTGCGGCCAACTTCCTCACCAACAATGACGAAGGTGGCGGCGAGTGGATCAAGTTCAACAAAGCACCGCCAAAAGCCGGTGAAGAAGGTCGCGGCCGTGGTGGTCGTGGTGGACGTCGCCGCCGCGCCTAAGGCCGCTGGATTTTAGAATGTAAAAGGCCGGGATCATCCCGGCCTTTTTTCGTTTTGGTCTGACGAGGTTGGAACCGCTGGGTGCCTTTACCAGCCGTGCATCGGCTGGCGCGCGCCATGAAGGCCTAGGCGCGGTGTTCTGCAAGTTCAACGATCTGCCCCTTGGCGGCCACGGCATCCTCGCGGTCGTGGGTGACCAGGATGACGGGCAGGTTGGCGGCTTTGGCGCGGCTGAACACCAGATCACGCATCCGGGTGCGCAGCTCGGCATCCAGGCGGGAAAAAGGCTCATCCAGCAGCAGGGCTTCGGGTTCGGCCAGCAGCATGCGCATCAGCGCGACGCGGGCGCGCTGGCCGCCGGACAATGTGGCGGGGTCGCGGTCCTCGAACCCAACCAGATCAACATCAGCCAGGGCGTCGCACACCCGTTGACGGCGGTTGTCTAGATCGGGTGCCAGACCGAAGGCCAGGTTTTCGCCCACCGACAGATGCGGAAACAGCAGATGATCCTGAAACAGGATGCCAACACGTCGGGCCTGTGGGGGCAGGGCGGTCAGATCCCGACCGTTCAGTTGGATCCGGCCTGTTTGGGAAAACGGCGCGGGTAGGGTGCCGGTGATGGCCGCCAGCAGGGTGGACTTGCCGATACCTGATGGGCCCATCACCGACATCACATCGCCCGGCAACACCCGCGCAGACAACGACAGCAGAACGCCCTGCTGGCGGTGGGTGATGGTCAGGTTTTCGATGCAAAAACCACGATCAGCCATGGGACATCCCCTTGCGGTTGCGATGCAGAAGGCTTGGCAGCGCCAGGGCGAGCATAAATGGACCCCAGGCCACCAGAGTGAGGGCAAGCGCCCAAGCGCCAATGGCCCGACGATCTCCGCCAGACGCTAGCGCGAGCGCCTCGGTTGTCAGCGTTGCCAAGCGGCCGCCGGAGGCGAGCAGCGTTGGCAGGTATTGCCCGACGGAAACCGCCATGCCCACCGCCAGAGCTGTCAACAGCGGGCGCAACAGCATCGGCAAACGCAGCCGCCAAAGTGTGCGGTCGGCACTGGCCCCCAGTGTTGCGCCAAGCGTTGCATAGCGTGCGTCCCAGGCCCGAAAAGGTCCGGCAAGCGTTAGGAACACGTAGGGCAGCACAAACACAACATGCGCAATCAGAACCGGCGCCCCTCCGCTGCTGACGCCACCTTTCAGCAACAGGATCTGCAGGCCGGGGAGAAATGTAATCTGCGGCAGGATCAAAGGCAGATAGAGGATCAGCAGCCCAGCCTTGCCCATCTTGCGTTGGCTGCGATGTTCAGCCTCCAGGCAGAGCACGGTGAGCATCAGGGAAATCAGAGCCGCTGTGAGGGCGAGCGAGAGCGTCAGGCCAACCGCATCCGTGATATCCGCCCCATGGCGCATCCAGGTGCGCAGTTTGAGCTGCTCTGGCAGTGCGTCAGGAAACCGCCAGCGCCCGGCAACGGACCAGACTGCATGTGTTATGAGCCCGGTAAAGATAGAAAGGGCGGCCACGGCGGCGACACTCAGCCCGCTGATACGTAAGATCCGGTCAGGCAGGCTTGGCAGCCGCCACCCACGCCAAACACTTCGCCGGGTCAGATGGCCTGCCATACTCTCACCAAGTCGCCAAAGCCCCAGCGCCATCGCCACAAGCGCGAGCTGGTACAGAGCCAGCACAGCGGCTGGTGCGCGTTGGTTGAGATCGGGGTCCGACATGCCCTGCAAAATTCGCATTGCCAGGGTTGGTGGCGTATTTGGGCCCAAAACCAACGCCACATCGACGTTTGACATGCCGTAGGCCAGGACCGCATAGACCGGCAATCTGATCTGGGCATAGACTTGCGGGGCCACCGCGACCATCCACCCCAAAACGCGCCCATACCCAAGCGCTTGGCAGACCCGCAGACTGGCAGCAGACGACACCTGAGGCAGAGCCGCCAGCAGCATCAACAAAAGAAACGGCAGTTCTTTGGCGACCAGACCCAGGATCAGGGCCCATCCCCCTGGGTCTTGCAGTACCAGAATGTCCGGGGGGCGATCCCATCCTGTCAGGGTCGGTGATGCCAGCCGTGCCAACCAGCCAGAGGGCGCAATGAGAAACACCAAACCAAGGGCCGCGGCCGCATGGGGAACCGACAAAAGCGGCGATAGCGCCTGTTCTGTGACGCGAAACCAACGCGTCCCATGCCAGCCCGCCACCAACAACATGGCAACGGCCAGGGCTCCAAACGTCGAGACCATGCCTGTTTTGACCGACAGCCAAGAGGATTGCAAAAGTCCAGGGGTGTCCAGTGCCAGGGTCAAGGGCTGGGCAGACAGCGCTCCAGATAAAACCCCAGAGCCGCCCGGTTGCAGAAAGCCGATGGCTGGCAAAACCGTACCAAACAGGCCCGCAAGAACGGGCCCGATCAAAACCGCAAGGGTGAGTTTGGGGGCCAGCGCGACCATGGCCCCCAGAAAAGAGCGTTGATCAGTTGCCAACGCCGTAGCGCTCGCTCCAGTCCGCTTCGATCTGGCGCATCCACGATGGGTGCGGTTCCGGCAGGGCCTGACCCAGTTGCGCCGGTGTCAGCGTGGCCACGCCAAGTTCGAGCGCATCAAAGGCGGCGCGATCAGCCTCGGGCAGCGCGTCCATATCCAAGACAGTGCCATAGCCCAGAATATCGGGCGTCTGTGCCCGCAGCTGCGCTTCTGGGCTCAAGAGCATGTTGGCCACAATCATGGCGCCCGCTTTGGCCGAGGCGTTGAACGGGATCGCCACGAAGCTCGCATTGCCGAGTGTGCCGTTGTCCAACACGAACGTGCGTGCGGTTTCAGGCAATTGGTCGTTGGCAATGGCAGCCGTCGCCTCTCCTGGCGAGAACGAAATTGCCATATCGATTTCGCCATCATTGATCAGTTGCAGCTGGCGGGGGCCCGTCTGCGGGTAGGCGCGCCCTTCGCGCCAAAGGGTTGGTGTCAGCTCGCTCAGCCACTGCCACAAGGGGGCTGTGACCTCAGCGTAGTCATCCCCAACAGGCTGTTGCAGCACGGCCGGATCCTCAACCAGTTCGATCAGCATCTGTTTCAAAAACGTGGTGCCCAGAAAATCTGGCGGCTGCGGGAAGGTGAAGCGACCAGGATTGGCGGCGGACCACTCCAGCAGCGCCTCCGCCGATTTTGGCGGCTGGGGCAGGGTGGCGCTGTCGTGAATGAAAACCACCTGAGCCATGGCCCATGGGCTTTCGTACCCGTCCGTTGGGACCGTAAAATCTGTCGTCACGGTTTTGCCGTCCACATCGACATATTGCCAGTTTGGCAGCGCCTCGGCGAAGGGGCCGAACAGCAGCCCGGCGTCTTTCATGGCCGCGAAATTCGCGCCATTGATCCAGATCATGTCAACGGCGCCGTCTGTTTCCTGACCAGCAGCTTTTTCAGCCGTGACCCGCGCCACGGCATCTGCGGTGTCAGTGAGCTTCACATGTTCCAATGTCACTCCATAGTCTGCCGCGACTTTTTCCCCGATCCAGGCGATGAAGTCATTTGTCGTGGTCGATCCACCCCAAGCGTTCCAATAAACAGTCTGTCCGCGCGCCTCCTCGACAACGGATTGCCAATTCGTGGGGTCAGTGTCCGCCATCGCCGGAGCAGAAAGCGTAAGCGCAGCCGCGAGCGCAGTAAGGTGTTTCATTGGATCGGGTCCTCCAGTCGGATCTGGGCGTTAGTGTAGCGCGAGGGTATGGCATGAATACCCCCATTTTCCGAGGCTTAGCCGCTGGCGAAATGCGCGGCAATGGCCCCCACGAGACTGTGACCATCCCCAGGGTTGTTCTTGGGTCGCTGAGATCTTGTTGATTGGTGCTTGGCTGACGCCAGTGATTGACGGGGTAGTTGAGACACTCACGAGCGGGTTTGTGCGTCGGCTCAACCGCGAGCTGAGAGGCGCATCTATTCTGAGCATTTGGCCCTTGATGCTTTGCATTGACTAGGTGTGGAGCCTCAATAGGTTGTTCCGATTTAATCGTAACCGGCTGATTGGTGGTTTTGATTTTAGGGCCGCGTGTGGTCTGTGCCAATTGTAGAGATGTGTCCAGACGGGCAGATCGGCGGCGCGGTCGTCTGAG
>NZ_JAJDWC010000068.1 GCF_022825805.1 Phaeobacter sp. | reverse complement strand
ATCAACACCGGCGTGACCCAGCTTGATCAGGTGACGCAGCAGAATGCCGCCATGGTGGAGGAAGCCACCGCCGCCAGCCATATGCTGAACACCGATGCCAGCAAACTGGCGCAACTGGTGGCGCATTTCAAAGTCGCCGGTAGCAGCGCAAGCGCGCGCCCTGCCGCAATGCCCCCGGCGGCCAACCAGGCAGCCACCAAACCCAGCGCCCCGAGTGCACCAAGCGCACATGGCGACGACTGGAACATCGAAGAAGATGTCACCCCGCAACCCGCCGCAGCCGCAATCTCCGGCAACACTGCGAAAGACATCTGGCAAGACTTCTGAGCCTCCGCGCCAGATCTTGAATGCACAGAAAACAAAAGCTCCGGTTACTGCCGGGGCTTTTACATGTGGTTCGTCATATTGGTCTTTCTTACACAGGATAGGGGACCATGCGTCCTGTCCTGATCCAATTGTGCACAAAATCACCCGCGGTTTCGCAGGCTGAGAGCAGATCGTGTTTCTGTGCGAGGCTACTTGCGATCGCGGTTGATAGTGCGCATCCGGTGCCTCGTCGCCCATATCGGTGGCGCGGGCGATCAAACCGGGTGGTTTGCTCCGCGGTAAACAGCCAGTCGCAGGATCTGTCGCTGCGCCCATGACCGCCTTTGATCAAAACCGCCTGCGCGCTCTGCCGCATCAAATGTCTGGCTTGGCGTTCCAGCGCATCGCCTTGTTCCGAGAGCGGCTGCTGTGTCAATTGCGCGGCCTCTTCCAGGTTGGGGGTGATCAACGTGCTGCGCGCAATCAGCGGGGTCAGGGGCTGACACGCTAGAAAAGCGGTGCCCGAACTGCTGCGCAGCACCGGATCCAGAATCAGTGGAACCTCTGGCAGACACTCGGTCAGTGCCATGGCGATGGCATGGGCAGCTTCGGCGCGCCCGATCATACCGATTTTGATGGCACGCAGTGTGTGGCTTTCGGCGCCTGCACGGATTTGTGCGGCGATCACGCCCGGGGGGACGGGCTCGATATGCTGCACCGTGTGATCCGTCTGGATTGTCACGGCGGTGACAACAGGCACGACATGGCAGCCAAAGGCCGCAGCAGTGGCTGTGTCACGGGTCAGACCGGCGCCGCCACTGCTGTCGGTGCCTGCAATGATCATGATGGCGCTCATCCGCGTGCACCGACGGCCAGTAATGCAAGACGTGGGGCCAGCGCAGGCCCAAGGGCCAGCGCCGTGCGCCAAGCCCGCAGTCCGCTGCGGCAGGCCAGCACAATGCGCGGGGCATCGCTTGGCAGGTCTGTGGTCAACACTGCCTCCGGCAGCAGGCGATGCGCATTTGTGCAGACCAGCGCTGGCGCTTCGTCGGTGCTGCGCAGATCAATCACATGGTCCCTGCTGCTGAGGCTGTTTCGGCCGATGAAAGGAATGGATGATGTCGGCTCAACCGCGTCGCAGAAGTCAAACCGGCCAATCTGCAACTGCGCCATATCGACGTGGATCATGTGCCCGAGCGGGCTGGGGCTGTGGTCCAGCAACAGTTTCAGCACCATCTGGGCCTGCAGGGATCCGATGGCCCCGACAACCGGCCCCATGATCCCAGCGTCTGCGCAGGTCGCACTGTTGCACGGCGGCTCCGGGAAGATCGCCCGCAGCGAGGGCACCGATGCGCAGACTGCCGCGACATATCCGGCCTGACCCAGCGCAGAGGCGCTGACCAGGGGTTTGTGCAGGCGCTGACACTGATCCGATAGGGTATAGCTGACCGCAAAACTGTCGGCGGCATCCACCACGACATCGGCCTGGGCAATGGCCTGTTCTGCATTGTCGGGGGTCAGATCGCGCGCATGGGGATGAAGCCGCAGTTCTGGCGCCATCGCATGCAGCCTGTCGCGTGCGGCATCCACTTTGTTGCGGCCAATATCGGTCGCGGTGAACAGCGGCTGCCGCGGCAGATTGCTCTCCTCGACGATGTCACCGTCCATTACCGTGATCTCTCCGACGCCCGCGCTTGCAAGATATTGCAGCACTGGGTTGCCCAATCCGCCGGCACCCACCACCAGAACATGGGCGGATGCCAGTTTGGCCTGTCCGTCTGGGCCGACCTCGGGAAGGGCGATCTGCCTGTCAAACCGGCTCATCTGCGGCAGGCCTCGATCCAGGTGGCGGTGCGTGCTTCGGGGTCAGGGGCCTGTTGGATGTCCGTAACCACGGCTGCACTGTCTGCACCGGCTGCGAAAACGCCGGGCAGCCGCTCTGGCGTCAGACCGCCAATGGCCACCAGAGGGGTTGATCCGGCGAGCGCTTTCCAGCGGGTGACACGATCCAGCCCCTGTGGCGCCCATGGCATCTTTTTCAGCAGGGTTTCATAAACGGGCCCGAGTGCAACATAACTGGGATCTAGCGCCAGGGCGCGGTCCAGCTCGGCCTCATCATGGGTCGACAGCCCAAAGCGGATCCCGTGTCGTCGCAATGCCGGAAAGTCTGCGGTGTCCATGTCTTCCTGACCGAGATGCACAAAGCCACAGTTCAGATCCATCGCGGCCTGCCAATGGTCGTTGACCACGAGTTGCGCATCATGCACGGCGCAGAAATCCCGCGCCCGGGCGATCTGTCGGCGCACTTCGTGATCGGGCAGATCCTTAAGCCGCAGCTGCACCAGCCGCACCCCCAGCGGAACCAACAGCTCCACCTGGCTGACGTGGCTGACAATCAGATAAAATCGCTCCATTCTCACTCTCCTTGTTGGGCTGTGCCGCCGGTTCACATCTGTCTGTTCAAACCGGCCTGTCAAAACCCGTCAGTTCAGATCCGCCAGCCCAAGCACCGGTGTCGATGGCACAGCCAGATCGCGGGGGTCCATCGGATCGGCCTCATAGCCCTGTCGACCCGCTACAATGGCCAGCGCCATGGCATGCGCCATCTTTGCGGGATCCCCGGCCTTGGCGACGGCAGTGTTCAGCAGCACCGCATCCATGCCCAGTTCCATCGCTTTGGTGGCATCCGACGGGCGACCGATGCCCGCATCCACAATCAAAGGCGTGTCAGGGAAATGCGCCCGCATCGCGCGCAGTGCATCCGGGGTGCGCAGCCCCTGGCCTGATCCGATTGGCGCGCCCCAGGGCATCAATACCTCACAGCCAGCCTGCAACAGTCGCTCCCCCACAACGATGTCGTCGGTGGTATAGGGAAAGACCTGGAAACCATCCTCTGTCAGGATGCGCGCGGCCTCGACCAGGGCAAAAACATCCGGTTGAAGCAGATCCGAATGGCCGATGACCTCCAGCTTGATCCAGCGGGTGTCGAACAGATCACGCGCCATATGGGCGGTCGTCACAGCCTCCTTCACCGTGTGGCATCCAGCGGTGTTGGGCAGGATCAGACAGTCGAGATCGCGCAACTGGGACCAGAAACCCGCCCCGCTGCCATCGGTCGTTTCGCGGCGCAACGAGACGGTGATGATCTGGCTGCCGCTTTGCCGGATCGCATCCGTTAGTACCGCCGGAGACGGGTATTGCGCGGTGCCAAGCAGCAGCCGAGAGCGGATGTCGGTGTCGTACAAACGCATGATCATCCTCCCTGCATGGGGGCCAGCACCTCCAGGCGGTCGCCCTCGGTCAGGCGCAGCTCTGCGCGTCGATTGCGGGCGACAAACTTGCCGTTGACCGCTGTGGCGATCGCTGGGCTGGTAAAGCCCAGTTCTGCCAATGCGCTCTCCAGCGTATCAGCGGTGATGTCATGCGCTTTGGCGTTGACGGTGATGTGCATCTTGTGTCTCCGGTAGCAGGCGGTCGGCCACCTGCATGGCCATCGCGGGCGCAAGCAGAAATCCGTGGCGATAGAGCCCGTTGAGAAAAAGAGTGCCGCCCAGCTGCGTCACGCGCGGCAGATTGTCAGGAAAGGCAGGGCGCAGACCGGTGCCGGTTTCGACCACACTGGCCTCGGCCAGAGCCGGGTGAAGGACGAAGGCCGCATTCAGCAGGTCACTGAGCGAGCGTAGGGAGACCGGACGGGTCGAGCTGCTCTCGATCATGGTGGCTCCGATCATGAAATGATCGTCTCCGCGCGGCACCAGATAGAGCGGGATGCGTGGATGCAGCAGCCGCAGCGTGCGGGTGATCTCCAATCCGGGGCAATGCAGAATGGCCATTTCCCCCCGGACCGGTCGCAGATCTGTCAATTGATCACCTGCGGGCATGCCAGTGCAATCCAGATCCACCTGTTTCGGGGCAGGGTGGCCCAGCCGGAGGTCCACCCCGGCCTTCACCGCGGCCTGCGCCAGATCGATCAGACCTTGTCGTGGATCCAGATGCGCCTCTTGGTCAAAAAACAGCCCCTGCTGAAATCGACCGGCGAGTGCGGGTTCCAGTGCCTCGATCTCAGCGCCACCGACGCCCTTGTATCCGCTGGTGCGGCGGGCAAAGCGGGTAAGCTCTGCCCGGTCGCGCGCAGGCGCCACCATCAGCGTGCCGCGCCGGTGAACAGGGGTGACATTGCTCCACCAGTCGATGGCGCGGCCCCCGAGGGTGATCACCGCCTCTTCAGCGCTTTCGCGTTCACACCAGGGCGCGAGCATGCCACCTGCATAGCGTGACACGCTGGCCGCACCGATCTCACTGGCGCGATCATAGACCCGCACCTCGGCCCCGCGCTGCGCCAGTTCATAGGCGCAGGCGAGGCCCGCAAGGCCCGCACCTGCAATGGTGATCATTCCGCGGGTTCCGCAGCCTCGGGGGCAGGCACATAGAGTTCGCCGCCTTCGCGGAATTTGGCGGCCATTGCCTCCATCCCCTCTTTCTGCGCTTCGGCACGGATGTCGTGGGAAATCCGCATCGAACAGAATTTCGGTCCGCACATGGAACAGAAATGGGCCACTTTATGCGCCTGTTTCGGCAAGGTCTGATCGTGGAAATCGCGGGCGGTGTCCGGATCCAGCGAGAGGTTGAACTGATCCTCCCAACGGAACTCAAACCGCGCGCGAGAGAGCGCATCGTCGCGGCGCTGCGCGCCGGGCAGGCCCTTGGCCAGGTCGGCGGCATGGGCTGCGATCTTATAGGTGATCACGCCGGTTTTCACATCATCCCGGTCGGGCAGGCCCAGATGCTCTTTCGGCGTCACGTAGCACAGCATTGCGCAGCCGAACCACCCGATCATGGCGGCCCCGATGCCGCTGGTGATGTGGTCATAGCCTGGCGCAATATCGGTGGTCAGTGGCCCAAGCGTGTAGAACGGCGCCTCGTGGCAGCACTCCAGCTGCTTGTCCATGTTCTCCTTGATCTTGTGCATGGCCACATGGCCAGGGCCTTCGATCATCACCTGACAGTCTTTGGCCCAGGCGATTTTGCTCAATTCGCCCAGCGTCTCCAGCTCGGCAAACTGCGCCTCGTCGTTGGCATCGGCGATTGCGCCGGGACGCAGCCCATCGCCCAGAGAGAAGCTCACGTCGTATTGGCGGCAGATGTCGCAGATCTCTTCGAAGTGCTCGTAGAGGAAGCTCTCTTTGTGGTGATGCAGGCACCATTTCGCCATGATCGACCCCCCGCGTGAGACGATCCCCGTCACCCGGTTCACGGTCATCGGCACCATGTGCAGACGCACGCCTGCATGGATGGTGAAATAATCCACGCCCTGTTCGGCCTGTTCGATCAGCGTGTCGCGGAACACCTCCCAGGTCAGGTCTTCGGCGATGCCGTTCACCTTTTCCAGGGCCTGATAGAGCGGCACGGTGCCAATCGGCACGGGGCTGTTGCGGATGATCCATTCGCGGGTGTTGTGGATGTTGCGACCGGTCGACAGATCCATCACGGTATCGGCGCCCCAGCGGATGGCCCAGACCAGTTTGTCGACCTCTTCCTCCATTGAGGAAGTCACCGCCGAGGTGCCCATATTGGCGTTGATCTTCACCTTGAAGTTCCGACCGATGATCATCGGCTCGATTTCCGGGTGGTTGATGTTCGCGGGAATGATGGCGCGGCCCGCTGCGATTTCAGAGCGCACAAACTCTGGCGTCACGTAGTCGGGGATATTGGCGCCAAAGTCGTTGCCATCACGTTCTGCGTGGCAGGGGGACAGCGTGCGCAGCTGGTTTTCCCGGATCGCCACGAATTCCATTTCGGGGGTGATGATCCCGGCGCGGGCATAGGCCAGCTGGGTCGGGGCTTTGCTGTCTTTGCCGCGCAAAGGTGCGGGGCGAACCGGGAACTCCGGGGTCAACCGCTCGCCTGCGACAAATCCGTTGTCTTCGGGTTTGATATCGCGCCCGACATAGCCTTCCACGTCGCCCCGGCCTTCGATCCAGGCGCGCCGCAGCGCTGGCAGGCCTTGGCGAATGTCCGTCAATACGTCGGGGTCGGTGTAGGGGCCAGAGCTGTCATAGACCGGCAGCGGTGCCTCGCCCGCGGTGGGGTGGGTGGCGATTTCGCGCATCGGGACGCGCAGGTCATCATGGAGTTCGCCGCTCACATAGATTTTGCGCGACGCAGGCAAAGCGCCCGTGGTGATTTTCGGGTTGGGGACATTCATTTTGGTGCTCCTCAAAGTCGAGACTTGGAAAAGACACCAGATGAGGTTTGGCTCGGGAAACAGGGGCTGTACGGACCCCTTGTTCAGTCTTGCAAAGCCGGTGGGACATACGGTTCCTGCGGCGATGCAAACCTAGCTTCCTACGCCAGTATCAACTGGGTCAGGTTCTAAGGGTCGCGTCACCGGAACATGGTTCCAATCAGCCTCTCAGTCCCTTGGGCGGGACTCCCCTGCGTATCCAAAGACGTAGGGGAACGCAGGCTTTGCCGTCAACCATAAAGTTAAAAGAAGCTGAGCTTAAAATTTTTATTACTTAAAATCAGTTGCTTGCAGATCGCTGAACAGTGGTTTTGGCACGGATGCGAAACCCCTTGTCAGGCTATTGGTTTTTTATCTATTAATTCAGCAACGACCATCGCAGCGCGCGATATTTTATCTATAAAAATCTGGAGCCACCATGCTGGATGCCACACCGATCCGAACAGACTGGACCCGCGAAGAAGCGGAACAGATCTACAACATGCCGTTCATGGACCTGTTGTTTCGGGCGCACACGGTGCACCGGCAGCATTTTGATCCCAACCAGGTGCAGAAATCCAAACTGCTGAGCATCAAAACCGGTGGCTGCGCCGAGGATTGCGCCTATTGCTCCCAGTCCGCACGCAACGGGGCACAGCTGTCGGCCTCCAAGCTGATCGAAGTGGAGCGGGTGATCGCAGAAGCACGCCGCGCCAAAGAGGCGGGGGCAACCCGCTATTGCATGGGCGCCGCTTGGCGTTCGCCGAAGGACCGCGATATGGCGGCGCTGGAATTGATGGTCAAAGGCGTCAAGGATCTCGGTATGGAGACCTGCATGACCCTTGGCATGTTGGATGACAATCAGGTGTTCCGCCTGCGCGACGCGGGGTTGGACTACTATAACCACAACATCGACACCTCCGAACGCTACTACTCCGAGATCATCACGACCCGTACCTTTGCGGACCGCATTGAAACGCTCAACCGGGTTCGCGAAGCGGGCATGAAGGTCTGCTCTGGGGGCATCGTCGGCATGGGCGAACAGCAACTGGACCGGATCGACATGATGCTGGCACTCGCGACGCTCGAAGAGCACCCTGATTCCGTGCCGGTCAACATGCTGATCCCGATCGAAAACACACCGCTCGCCGATGTCGAGAAACTGGACCCGATCGAATTCGTGCGCTCTGTCGCGCTGGCCCGGATCCTGATGCCGAAATCGCATGTGCGCCTGTCTGCCGGACGCACCGATATGTCCGACGAAATGCAGGCGATGTGTTTCTTTGCCGGTGCGAATTCGATCTTTGTTGGCGACACGCTTCTGACCGCTGACAACCCGGAAGAAGACAAGGATCAGCAGCTGTTTGATAAACTTGGCATCACAGCCATGGCTGTGGGCTGCGACGGCAGCCGCTGATGACGGCGTCTTTTGCACGGCATGAAAAATCACTGGAAGCGCTCCGCACTCGCGGGCGCTTTCGTCACTTGATGCCGCGCGCGGGGCACGACTTTGCCTCCAATGATTATCTAGGCCTGGCAGACAGCGATATTCTGCGTGCCGCAGCCGCGGACGCCTTGGCGCGCGGCGTGCCCGTCGGGGCGGGTGGATCGCGCCTGCTGCGCGGCAATGACAGCGAACATCAGCGCCTCGAAGAGGACGCTGCAGCGTTCTTTGGCACCGAAGCAGCCCTGTTCATGGGCGGTGGCTTCAATGCCAATCAGGCGATTTTCTCCGTTCTGCCGCAACAGGGCGATCTGGTTCTTTATGATGCGCTGATCCATGCCAGCACCCATGACGGGATGCGCCTGGGACGGGCGGAGACCCGCAGTTTTGCCCATAGTGACATCGCAGACGCGAGCCGCGTGCTGGCGGAGTGGCGGGCTGCTGGCGGTGATGGGCAGGTCTGGATCGCCGTTGAGGCAGTCTATTCCATGGATGGCGATACCGCGCCGCTGCAGGACTTTCTGGCCTTCGCCGATGCGCAGGACGCGGTGCTCGTGGTGGATGAGGCCCATTCCACGGGCGTTTTTGGGGACAATGGCCGCGGGCTTGGCCATGATATGGCTGCGCGCCCAAACGTGCTCAGCCTGCATACCTGTGGCAAGGCACTGGGTGTGTCCGGGGCGTTGATCTGCGGCCAGAAGGTGCTGATCGACACGCTGATCAATAAGGCGCGCGGTTTCATCTATGCGACTGCGCCATCGCCCCTGAACGCAGCACTGGTGCGCGCGGCTCTGCACGAGCTGCAACGCAACCCACAGCGCCGCGAACTGGCTTGGCAGGGCATCCATCACGCGCAGGCAGAGGCCAGCCGTTTGTGCGGTTTGTCCGGCGCCCAGAGCCAGATCCTGCCGGTCATCATCGGCGATGACAAACGTACCATGGCCCTTGCCGCCGACATGCAGGGCTTGGGCTATGATATCCGGGGCATCCGACCGCCCACAGTCCCGCGCGGCACCTCGCGGTTGCGACTGTCCATCACGCTCAACACACCTGCATCCGTCATCACCACGATGTTCGAGGATCTGGCCCGGAAAATGGAGACAGCCCCATGTCACATCTGATCGTCACTGGCACCGACACCGGCATCGGCAAGACCATTTTTTCCGCCGGTCTGGTGCAGGCTTTGTCCGCAACCTACTGGAAACCGGTGCAATCCGGGCTGGAAGACGAAACAGACAGCCAGATTGTGGCCCGCCTGTCCGGCCGCCCTGTGTTGCCCGAGGGTTATCTGCTGGAGTTGCCGGCCTCGCCGCATCTGTCAGCCGAGGCGGAGAATACCGTGATTGATCCAGACACGCTCACATTGCCACAGGCCGAGGGTCCGCTGGTGGTGGAGGGCGCAGGCGGGCTGATGGTGCCGCTGAACCGGGATATGCTCTATCTTGATCTGTTCGCGCGCTGGGGGGCTCCGGTTGTTCTGTGTGCACGCACGCAGTTGGGCACGATCAATCACACGCTCTTGTCGCTGAAGGCGCTGCGCGACGCGGGCTGCGCTGTTGTGGGGGTTGCCTTCATTGGGGCACCAGAACCCGCGGTGGAAGAGACGATCTGTGATTTCGCAAATGTCCCGTATCTGGGACGTCTGCCGGTCATTGCGGATCTGACAAGCGCGACGCTGGCGGCGGCTTTTGCCACTGCCATCGATCTGGCGCCCATCAAAGCCGCGCTGGCCCAGGGTGCCCCGGCCAAGACCAACCTGTCACAGGATGTTTCCGCATGAGCCACGACGGTTTGAGCCAGCTGGAGTTCGACCAGCAGCATCTTTGGCATCCCTACACGAATGTGGCCAAGCCTGGCCCCACCTTTGTGGTCAAGGAAAGCGAAGGTGTGCATATCACGCTGGATGATGGCACCCGGCTGATCGATGCGATGTCATCGTGGTGGTGCATGATGCATGGTCACCGCAATCCGTCGATCACCCAGGCGATCCATGACCAGCTCGATACCTTGCCGCATGTCATGTTTGGTGGTCTGACCCATGATCCCGCGATCGACCTGGGCCGCAAGCTGCTGGCCATCACCCCAGACAGTCTGACCCGCATCTTTTATTGCGATTCTGGATCCGTGTCGGTCGAAGTGGCGATGAAAATGGCCGTGCAGTACCAGCACGCTCTGGGCCATCCGGGGCGCAGCGAATTTGCAACAGTGCGCTCGGGCTACCACGGGGACACCTGGAAAGCGATGAGCGTCTGTGATCCCGACACCGGGATGCATCATCTGTTTCAGGGCGCCCTCAGCGTGCAGCACTTCGTCTCGCGCCCGCCTATCCGTCTGCAGGAGGACTGGATCGACGATCCCACACGCAATGGTCTGGACGAGCTGCGCCGCGTTCTGGATGCAGGTCGCGACAAGATCGCAGCCTTCATTCTGGAGCCTGTCGTGCAGGGAACGGGGGGGATGTATTTCTACCACCCTGAATATCTCAATCAGGCGCGCGCGCTCTGTGATGAACGAGGCATCCTGTTGATTTTCGACGAAATCGCCACGGGGTTTGGCCGCACCGGACATATGTTCGCCACAGGGTTTTGCGAGGTGGAGCCGGATATCATCTGCCTTGGTAAAGGGCTGACAGGGGGTCATATCTCCTTTGCGTGCACGATCACCAATGATCGCGTCGCCAATGGCATCGGCGGTGGCGAGCCGGGCATTTTCATGCACGGGCCGACCTATATGGCCAACCCGCTGGCCTGCGCCGCTGCCAAAGCCTCGCTCGATCTGCTGACAGCGCAGTACTGGCAATCTCGTATTGCCGCCATTGCCGCGCAGATGGAGGCAGAGCTTGCCCCTGCGCGCAGCCTGCCCAATGTGGCGGATGTGCGGGTTTTGGGCGCCATTGGCGTCATTGAGATGAAACACCGCGTCTCTGCAGATGAGGCCCATGCCCTGGCCCCTGAAATGGGGGTGTTTCTGCGCCCCTTCGGCCACAACATCTACACCATGCCGCCCTTCATCACGACACCAGACCAGCTCAGCCAGATCACTGCTGGGATGCTGCGCCTGGCGCGAGAGCTCTGATCCATGGAGATGCGCTGGCTCAAACGGACCAATGCAGCCGAGGCCATCGTGGTCTTCGGCGGCTGGGCCATCGGGCCAGATGTGTTCGCCCATCTGACCGGTGCGCAGGATCTGTTGTTTGTCAGTGATTACCGCGATCTGGATGCGGCCTTGCCGGATCTGAGCGGTTACAGCCATGTGTCGCTGCTGGCCTGGTCTTTCGGCGTCGCCTCCTATGCCCATTGGCAGCAGGGCAAGGCGGATCCATTTGCCCGCAAGGTCGCCGTGAATGGCACGTTGATCCCGGTTGATGGCACCTTTGGCATCCCGCCTGAGGTCATGACGCAAACGGCCGAGACGCTGACAAACGCGCGTTTTGCCACGTTTCTGCGCCGCGCCTTCAATGCGCCGCAGCCGCCTATGTCCATTGATGTGGCCGCCCGTCAGCAGGAGCTATACGCTGTCGCAGCCCGCGGTCCGGCGCCCATGGTGGCCTTTGATCGGGTCTGGATCAGCGGGCGCGACCGGATTTTCACCGCAGACAATCAGCGTGCCGCCTGGGCTGATGCACCCGTGCGCGACCTTCCAAACGCGGCCCATGCGCCATTTGCGGAGTTCGACAGCTGGCAGGCGTTGCTGGCATGAAAGATCTCGCCCCACATACCGCAGACACAACCCGCGTGGCGCGAGCGTTTCGCCGTGGGCTGGCCAGCTACCATGACGCGGCGCAGGTTCAGGAACAGATCGCAACCGAACTGGCGCAGATGTTGGCGGCCCATGCACAGGCTGTGGGATTTGACCGCAGCGTCGAATTCGGAGCAGGCACCGGGCATTTGACCAACGCGCTGCTGCAACGATTCCTGTTGGATCAGCTATGGTTGAATGATCTGGTAGATCAGGCCGAACACGGCCTGCAGCCGGTCCTGGACAAGCATAGTGCCACGGCCACTTTCCTCGCCGGTCCAATTGAAACGCTCGTCCTGCCACCGCAGCTGGACCTGATCGCGGCAGCATCCGTGGTGCAGTGGATCCCGGACCTGCCGCTGCTGCTGCACCGCTGTGCGAGCGCGCTGAAACCGGGCGGTTGGCTGGCGCTGTCCAGCTTCGGTACCGCCCATTTTCAGGAGCTTGTCGCGCTTGGCTCACAAACTGGGGCGCCAAACTACATGGATCGGGGTGCATGGGCGCGGGTATTGCCGCCACAGCTTGACTGCGTTGAGATCCGCCAATCCCTCATCACGCTGACATTCGAAAGCCCGCGCGCGGTGCTGCGGCATTTGCGTGCCACGGGCGTCAACGGGCAATCACGTGGTGGCTGGACACGGGCGCAGCTGGCGATCTTCGAGGACCGCTACAAGGAACTGTTTTCCGTCCCCGGCGGGGTGCGCTTGACCTATGATCCGGTGATGGTTCTGGCGCAAAAGCGCTGATCTGCACATGATCTGCACGGGAAGCTGCATCTGACTGAGCCAAGGTCGCTGGCGCCAATTTCTTCAGGCCGGTGCCTCTGGTTGTTCGCGCTGTTTGGCGCTAGCTTGCCGGTCAGGCGATACAAGTTCTAGCGAGAGGCTCAAAATGCAGTTGTCCTATGTCATGACCGAGGAACGCGGTGCCACCGACCGGTTGCTGAGCGCGCTGGCGGAACGTCTGCAGGCCGACGGTCTGCGACTGGCAGGCATCGTGCAAAGCAACACGGAATGCTATGACAACGAGCTGTGCGATATGGATGTGCGCGTGCTGCCCGAAGGAGAGACCATTCGCATCTCCCAGTCGCTGGGGCCAGAGGCCCGCGGCTGTCGGCTTAACCCTGAGGCGCTGGAACGCGCTGTGGGGCAGGTGAACGCTGTTCTGGCGCAGTCGCCCGCGCCGCAGGTGCTGCTGGTCAATAAATTCGGCAAACACGAAGCGGACGGGCGTGGGATGCGTCCGGTGATTGGCGACGCGCTGGCGCGTGGCGTTGTGGTTGTCACCGGCGTCAATCGCATGAATGTCTCCGCGTTTGAGAGTTTTTCGGAAGGCATCGCACAGGAAGCCACCGCAGAGCTGGAGGCGCTCGTCAGTTGGGTGCATCTGGCGGTGGCCGAGGCGGAACAATCTGCCTGACACGCGGGCTGGGCGTGCTCGCTCAACCCCCCCCACCCAAGACATCAATTGACGAGCCCTGAAGGGGGCTCTGTCAACTGTCTTTGCAGGGCAGGGCGGCGGGCTCTATTCCTGACTTGCGCCGGTTGCGATGTGGCGCAACTACATGGCGCGATCTGCCGGCACGATCTATGGGTGTAATCACGGGATCCAGGCGCGATGTGACAACACAGCTACAGCAGTGTGATGGGAAAGCGTTCTGTTCCAGTGACTTAGTGGAAATCACCGCAGGCGGATGGCCACCATCTATTCTCTTTGATTGTTATTGAAAAAGAGAGGAAGATGGTGGGCGACCCTGGAATCGAACCAGGCGTGCGTCTCCGCGAGGGAGTTACAGTCCCCTGCCACACCTTGCGGCCTGTCGCCCACTGTCAGGTCGCTGTTGCACCTGACGTGGAGGCGTGATTACTAGCAGGCCAAACGGGCGTCAACAGGAAAATCGAAAGTTTTTCCCGCGCCTTGCACTTTCTTTCTGCCGGAGAGCAAAATGTCCAAGAAACCCAAATGGGTCGTCGAAAAAGAACAAGCCAAAAAGGCTGCTTCCGCGGAGACCGTCTGGCTGTTTGGCCTGCACGCGGTGCGCGACGCCCTGCGCAACCCCAACCGCGAAAAACTGCGCCTGATGGTCACCAAAAACGCAGAGGTCAAACTGGCCGATGCCATTGCCGAGGCTGGTATCGAAGCCGAAGTCATCGACCCGCGCAAATTCAAACCCCCAATTGATCCGCAATCCGTCCACCAGGGCGCAGCGCTGGAGGTCAAACCGTTAGACTGGGGTGGTTTGGCCGAAAACTGCATCGGTGCTGAGGTGCCGCGGGTTCTGCTCCTAGACCGGGTGACCGACCCCCATAACGTAGGTGCGATCCTGCGCTCTGCGGAGGTGCTTGGCGCCAGTGCGGTGATCGGCACGCGGCACAACTCCGCACCGGAGACGGGCGCGCTGGCCAAAACCGCGAGCGGCGCGCTGGAGCGACAGCCATATCTGCGGATGCGCAATCTCGCCGACACCATCGTTGAGCTGCAGCGCATGGGCTTTTTGGTGCTGGGCCTCGATGGCGAGGCAGAGCAGACCATCGAAACCGTTCTTGATGGGCGCAAGGGCGATCCCGTGGCGCTGGTGCTGGGAGCGGAGGGGCCGGGGCTGCGGCAAAAGACCAAAGAGACTGTCGACCATCTGGTAAAGATCGATTTTGCTGGTGGATTTGGATCACTGAACGTGTCCAATGCTGCGGCTATTGCGCTCTACGCGTCTCTCGCGCGCTGAGGGCGGGCCAAGCGATCTAACCTTACGTCAATAAACTATCACAAATGCGTCAAGGGCCTAGGCACTGCCGGGCCCTGACGGCAGAATTGAGCCATGACAGCACGCGTGCCACACACAGACTTTTCTGCAGCCAACCCGACACTCTGGTCGGGTGCGTCCTACGTCCTGCTCAGAGCCCGCACAGCGGCCCTGTCGCTGTCCGGCGCCATGGCGCTGAGCGTAGGTCTTGGGGTGGTTATGCTGGGCAGCGCGCTTGGCCCGGCAGCGGCCCAGCCTGCCTTGGTGTCGCAGTCCGATGGGCTGGCCGCCGGGGGGCATGATGTGGTCAGTTTCTTTGCCGGTGGGCAGCCCCGCGCAGGGACAGGCTCCTTCGCCATCAAGTGGCGCGGCGCCATGTGGCGCTTTCACACTGCGGACAATCTGGCCCGGTTCGAAAGCAACCCCCATGCCTATGCGCCACAATTTGGCGGCTACTGCGCCTATGCGCTCGCCCAGGGCGTGCTGAAACCTGGCGATCCAACCCTGTTTGTGATCTCCGACGGGCGGCTGTACCTCCTGAATAACCGCGAGGCCATGACGCGATGGCAGTCCAATCAACGTCAGCACCTGACACGGGCGGAGGCGCGCTGGCCGCAGGTCCTGCGCGACTGATCAGGGCAGGGGCTGCCGAGACTAGGCGTCATTTCTCCTGGTCAACGAAAGGGCCCTGGCCAACCTGAGCACCCCGGCCAACGTGAGGAAATGTCACGAATTTGAGAGGTTCCCTTTCCTTATCCACAGGGCGTTCCCATATTATTAACAGATCTCGAATTGGAACCTTCGATGATCTTTTTCACTGTCCCTCGTTCCATACCTCGCGCCCAGGCCTCACCTGGGCGCTTTTTTGTGCGCCAAACGCCGGGTCTGCGGCAGGGTGCGCTACGCTTTGACCTTGTGCTTCGACGCACAACGCGTACCGTCGTCTTAGGCGCCTTAGCACGCATGTGGGCGAGGAATGTGAGGGACCATGCCGCAGTATCACGACACTGACCTGAAAAACGTCCTGCACGCGGTCAAGACCATCGCCGTCGTCGGCGTCTCGACCAATCCCGTGCGCCCAAGCTATTTTGTCGCCCGTTATCTGGGGCTCAAGGGCTATCGCGTTCTGCCAATCAATCCCGGCCATGCGGGCAAGATGTTGTTTGGTCAACAGATCCACGCAAGCCTCAGCGATATTCGCGAGCCGGTGCATATGGTGGATATCTTCCGCCGTTCCGAGGCGGTGCCTGCCATTGTAGATGAAGCATTGGAGGTCTGTGACGGGCTGAAGGCGATCTGGATGCAGATTGGGGTCGAACACGCAGAGGCCGCAGCCAAGGCAGAGGCACAGGGCGTGACCGTGATCCAAGACCGCTGTCCCAAGATCGAATATCAGCGCCTGTTCGGTGAGTTGCGCATGGGTGGCTTTGCCACCGGGATCATTTCATCCAAACTCTGACGGATCGGTCGGGCAGGGCGCTCCCGCCAGTTTCAGCCGTCCTGTCGGACGGCCTCCGCTGTTGGGCCAAGCGCCGCTGCGCGGCGCTGATTCTATGCTGAGACGCCCCTGAGGGGCAGGCTTGCCCTCAAGGGCCTTGCCGAGTGTGTTTCAAAGTGCGCGTCAAGGGCACGCCGCGCTGGCGCGCGGAGGCTGCGCCTCCCTTGACCCGCTGCCTGGCCTCAGCCCTTGGGTCGGGCGGCCTTTTCAGCGATGCCGCTCAGGCCCTGACGCTCGGCCAGAACCGCCAGCACATCATCCAGAGCAACATCCCGCGCCGCCAGCATCACCAGAAAATGATAGAGCACATCTGCGCCTTCGGTCGCCAGCGCGCCCTTGTCGTCTTTCACCGCTTCGATGATGGCTTCAATGGCCTCTTCCCCGAATTTCTCGGCACATTTTTCCGGACCTTTGGACAGCAGCTTTGCGGTCCAACTGGTGTCCGGATCTGCGCTCTTGCGCGCGGCGATCGTGGCTTCGAGTGCATGCAGAACGCTCATGTCAACCTCATCGGGATACCGGCCGCCGCCATGTGTTCTTTGGCCTCTTGGATGGTGTATTCCCCAAAGTGGAAGATCGATGCCGCCAGCACCGCCGCAGCGCCGCCTTCTGTCACGCCGTCCACCAGGTGGTCCAGATTGCCGACACCACCCGAGGCAATCACCGGCACATCAACAGCGTCCGAAATCGCCCGCGTCAGCGGCAGGTTGAATCCTGATTTGGTGCCATCGCGATCCATCGATGTCAGCAGGATTTCCCCCGCGCCCTTGGCGACAACCAGTTTGGCAAATTCAACCGCGTCGATGCCGGTTTCGCGGCGCCCACCATGGGTGAAGATTTCCCATTTGCCAGGCGATACCGTCTTGGCGTCGATGGCGCAGACGATGCACTGGCTGCCGAATTGATCTGCGGCCTCGGCAATCACATCGGGGTTTGCAACGGCGGCAGAGTTGAAAGACACCTTGTCGGCGCCCGCCAATAGCAGCGCCCGCACGTCTTCTTTGGTGCGCACACCGCCACCGACGGTCAGTGGCACAAAGCACTGTTCCGCAGTGCGCCGCACCACATCAAACATGGTGCCGCGGTTTTCGTGGGTGGCGTGAATATCCAGAAAACAGATCTCATCCGCGCCGGCGGCATCATAGGCCTTGGCCGATTCCACCGGATCGCCCGCATCGCGCAGGCCAACAAAATTGACACCCTTCACCACGCGGCCATCAGCCACGTCCAGACAGGGGATGATACGGGTCTTCAGCATGATATGCCCCTTGGCCGCTCGCGTTGGGTTTTCTTTACTGTGCGGGCGGTTGGGATGCAATCGCGCTGCTATTTGGTGCATGGCGGGCAATCCGGCGCAGACTGTCGCGGACGATCAGCACGTGAAAGGGCATTACCACGGCCAGATAGACCCGCCCGAGCCAGTTGTTGCGATGCACCCATGTGCCCATATGGAGCCGCCCATCCCGGCGCAGGAAGGTGATGCGAAAGTTGAGATGGCTGTCATCTGTGCCCAGGATCAGCTCATCTTCGCTGTCATGAAGGATGGGAAACAGCGCATCGCTGCCGCTGTCCGAAACCTCGGTTTTGAGCCCCAGAGGTGCGACAAGCCGGTTTCGCAACCGCAAAAGTGCGGCAGCCCAGTTGGGCATGCTCAGCCCCACCTCCATCGCTTGGCGCGGGCTGAGCGCGCTATGGACCGCATAGCCGTCGATGAAATCGCCAGGCGTCATCTGTGCCCAGATCCGGGCCGTTTGAGGCAGGGGTGTTTTGATGATCTGCGGCGTTGCCATATGCCATCCTTTCAGCATGGGTGGTTGCATAGCAGCAGATCAAAAAACACCACGCCCCGAAACAGGACGCGGTGCCGCATGAGCAGGATGTCGCAGCCACATCCACAGGCCAGCTATCAGCGGCTGGACGATGGGGCAATAACGGCTGGTCAGCCCCTTAGCACCGCCAATGCTTCTTTCAGATCAATGGCCCCGTCATAAAGCGCACGGCCCGAAATCGCGCCATTCAAGGGCGCACCGCAGGATTTCAGATCTTTCAGATCCTGCAGCGAGGACACGCCGCCGGAGGCAATCACCGGGATGGATACGGCGCGCGCCAGATCGGCCGTTGCCTCCACATTCGGACCTTTCATCGCGCCGTCGCGCATGATGTCGGTGTAGATGATGGCCGCAACGCCTGCGTCCTCGAACGACTTGGCGAGATCGGTGACCATCACATCGGTTTCCTCGGCCCAGCCCTTGGTCGCGACCTTGCCGTTGCGCGCATCGATGCCGACCGCGACTTTGCCGGGGAATTCGCGCGCTGCCTCGCGCACCAGATCGGGGTTCTCCACCGCAACAGTGCCCAGGATGACCCGTGCGAGGCCTTTGTCGATCCAGCGTTCGATGGTCGCCATATCGCGAATACCACCGCCCAGCTGTGCGGGCACCTTGGTCTGTTTCAGGATTTCTTCGACAGGGGCGGCATTGACCGGCTCCCCGGCAAAGGCGCCGTTCAGATCCACAAGATGCAACCATTCGCAGCCCGCCGCGACAAACTCCAGCGCCTGAGCTGCGGGGTTGTCGTTGAACACGGTGGTCTTGTCCATGTCACCATGCAGCAGGCGCACGGCCTGACCATCCTTGAGATCAATGGCGGGATAGAGGATCATCTGGGCTGTCCTTCGGCAAATTCAGCTGGCGGTGTTTTGCACAAGCCGGCAGCGGATTGCAACGCGACCTGAGGTCAAGCTTGCCTGAAAAGCCACTTGGCGGCCAGACTGGAGCCAAAGAGGGAGGATTGATGATGACAAAACGGACCATGAAGGGCCTTGCCAAGCGCGCTGTTCTTGGCGGAGGGCTGATACTGGGGCTGGCAACTGCCGCGTCTGCAGATCCAGTATTAGGCACCTGGAAGACCCAGCCAGATGACGGTGCTTACGCCCATGTGACCATGGCGACCTGCGGCGCAGCCGTCTGTGGCACAATCAGCCGGACTTTCAACGACAGCGGGGAATATGCTTCGCCCAATATCGGCAAGACGCTTGTGATCGACATGGTTGCAAAGGGCGATGGGTCCTACGCGGGCAAGGTCTGGCGGCCCTCGAACGACAAAATCTACATCGGCAAGATGGATCTGAACGGCGCGTCACTTGCCTTGCGCGGCTGCGTGGCAGGGGGTTTGATCTGTTCGAAACAGACCTGGACACGGGTGAAATAGCGATCTCGCCCAGAGGTGCCGCCCTTCAGCGGCACGCCTAGAACAGTCCCAGCTGAACCGGGATCGGCACAAAGCCGCGTTTGATATGGCGCTCCCGGTCCTGTTCGGCAGCTTCCAATGCGCTTTGCTGGGTTGGGAAATACCGTCGTCGTTCTTGCCCCCCAGCAGCGCCAAGCGGCCCGTTCACCTGTTCGACGCACCATTCCCCAAACAGGGTTTGGCTCAGGCTCAGTACACAATACCGGTGCTGCCCTTCGATATAGTCGAATTTTTCGAGACGGATCTGCACCGGTTGGTGACCTGCAAGTGACTGTATTTGGGTCTGGGTTCGCCGTGTATGCCCAGTTGTGGATGAACTGTCCATCGCTGTTGCATGCGCCGTCGCGGCAGCGGTGGCCGTTGCGCCACAGATACCGCAGATTTCTGCACAGGATTTAACACAAAAAAGGCCCGGCAAGCTGCCGGGCCTCTGCGATCAGGGTGCCCATCCCATGTGCGCCAAAGGGTGCAACATCGGGCGGGCGGCGATCAGACCTCGCCAGTGTATTCGCCGCGCGCGGGATAATCGTTGGCAATGGCAAAATCCAGCGCCGACAGCAGCTCCGAGAAATGCGGGCGCACGAATGGCATGGTCTGAACCGCGCCATAATACAGTGTCTGTTCCGGTGTCACCATGAACAGGCCCGGCTCGGAGAACAGCGCAGGCTCTTCGATCCCGATCGAGGTCTTGCCGCGCGATGTGGAGATGTAAAGCCCCCAATCCTTGGCCACGCTCAGCGGCAGATCATAGGCAAAGCGCAGGTTCTTGGCTTCGATCTTGTCGGCCATGGCACGGGTGCGCTCTTCGCCATCTGAGCTGACAGCGATACAGTTCACGCCACGGCTGGCAAAATCCTCGACCCGCTTTTCCAGCTCTTTGAGGTAGTTGGCGCAGATCGGGCAGTGCAGGCCGCGGTAGAAACAGATCACGGTGCCGCGCTGTGCTTCTTCTTTGGACAGATCAAATGCCCCATGGTCGAGCGTCGGCAGGGTCAGGTTCGGGGTCTTTTGGCGGGGCAACAGCATGGGTGTGGTCCTTTGTGCAAAGAATGAACATCGTCTTGCCAAGAAGGATGGACCAATTTACGGTCTTATAAATCCGAAAAATCTGATGGAAACCCCGAAATCATGGACCGTTTGACAACTCTGATGGATCGCTTCCAGCTTGCGGTGCGCGCCGCTGACATGGCAGAGGCCAATCTGATCGCACTGGCAACACCCGACGGCACGCCTCAGCGTATTCTCTACGGCACCCGTGATGTGATGCCCGATGTAACAGGCCAAAACACCATGTGGGCCGCGCGGGTGGAATGGTCTGGGCAGAGCAATCCCTTTCTGGCGGCCTTGCCGGAGGTGGTGGAATATGACATCGCCACCAATCGCGAGGCCCACGGTCTGGTCCAGTTGATGAAGTACGAGGCAGAGGGGCAGCATTGCGGTGCGCAATCGGTCATCAACCGGTTGGGAGAGGTCTTGATGGTACAGCTCTTGCGCAACCAGATCCGGCGTGGCGCGACGGAGCCGGGGCTTCTTGCGGGTCTGGCCGATCCCCGGCTCAGCCGCGCCGTTGTGGCGATGCACGATCATCCCGGACGCTTGTGGAGCAATGCCGATCTGGCGGAGGTCGCGGGCCTGTCCCTGTCGCGGTTTGCCGAACTCTTTGCTGCAGCCGTTGGCGAAACTCCGATGGGGTATTTGCGGCGCTGGCGGTTGATCCTCGCCCATCAGGATCTCAGTCGGGGCGACCGGGTTGAGGCAGTGGCGCGGCGCTATGCCTATGCCAGCCCCGAAGGCTTCACCCGCGCGTTCCGCAAGACATATGGCGTGGCGCCCTTGTCGCTGCGCATGGCGGCAGCCTGATTGCGCCCTCGCCTGTCATCTTTCCATAAATACTCAAAACAAAAGCCACCTGCGCAGCAGATGGCTTTTAAAATATCATGATATACCAAGGGTCGGCGTGCGGCGTGTCACGGCGCCCAGGTCAGGAAATTCCCGATCATCCGCAGGCCAATATCCTGGCTTTTTTCCGGGTGGAACTGCATGCCCAACATGGTGTCGCGCCCGATCACCGCTGTGACATCGCCGCCGTAGTCCACATGCGCCAGCCGCTCGGCCGGGTCTGTCACCCGGAAATGATAGGAGTGGACGAAATAGCAGTGATCGCCAGAGGTGATGCCGTCGAAAATCGCGTGGTCATGGTCAATCACCAGATTGTTCCAGCCCATATGCGGCACTTTCAGTGCGTGCTCTTCAGGCGTGATCTTGACCACATCGCCGTGCACCCAGCCAAGACCCGGCGTGTCGCGGTATTCATGCCCGGTGGTGGCCATCAGCTGCATGCCAACGCAGATCCCCAGAAACGGCCGGCCGTTCTGCTCGACCGCTTCCACCATCGCCTCATAGATGCCGCGATGGCCGCGCAGCTCCTCGGCGCAGGCGGGAAAGGCGCCATCGCCTGGCAGCACCAGACGGTCGGCCCGCGCCACCACATCGGCGTCTGAGGTCACTACCACCTCACCTGCGTCCACTTCGCGGGCCATCCGCTGAAACGCTTTCTCTGCCGAATGAAGATTGCCGGATTCGTAATCAATAATCGCGGTCAGCATGTCACAGCGCGCCTTTTGTCGACGGGATCGCATCCGCTTTGCGCAGGTCGGTTTCGACAGCCGTGCGCAGCGCACGCGCCACGGCCTTGAACGCCGCTTCTGCGATGTGGTGGCTGTTGAACCCGTGCAGTTGGTCGATATGCAGGGTGATGCCGCCATGGGTGCTCAGCGCCTGAAAGAACTCGCGCACCAGTTCGGTGTCAAAAGTGCCGATCTTCTGCGTGGGCAGATCCACATTCCAGATCAGGAACGGGCGCGCCGACAGATCGAGCGCACAGCGCACCTGCGCATCGTCCATCGGCAGGTGACATTCGCCATAGCGGTTGATGCCCTTCTTGTCGCCAAGTGCGGCAACCAACGCCTGACCCAGCGCAATGCCAGTGTCTTCCACCGTGTGGTGATCATCGATGTGATAATCCCCTTTGGCGCGGATGGTCATATCGATCAGGGAATGCCGCGACAACTGGTCCAGCATATGGTCGAAAAACCCAACCCCGGTCTGATTGTCATAGGCGCCGGTGCCATCGAGGTTGATCTCGACGGTGATCTCGGTTTCGGCGGTCTTGCGGGTGATCTGAGCGCTACGCATGGTCGGCATGTCCTTGATATCCTGCGCCGCTTATAGGGGTAGGGCGGGGGGACGCTCAAGCCTGACGCGTTAATTGGCATAAAACTGTTGCGTCCCGCGCTCGCGGCAGGTCCAGCACAGTGGTTCGCGACAGGCTGCAATAGGCCAGGGCAGGACGGTCGGCAGGGATTGCCTCTGTCGCGCGCGCGTGTCAGCTTATTGCTCAAACCACGCATTCCCAAACAGTTGAGGGGCACCATGTCCACCTGCGTCTTCATCCAGATCCGCTGCAAACCCGGCACCACCTACAAAGTTGCCGAAGACATCGCGCTGCGCGAAATCCATTCGGAACTCTATTCCACCAGCGGGGATTTCGATCTCTTGATGAAACTCTACATTCCGGGCGATGAAGATGTGGGCAAGTACATCAATGACCATCTCCTCGATATCGCCGATATCGAACGGTCGCTGACCACGATGACCTTCAAAGTCTTCTGAGAACAAGGTCGTCTGACAACACAGACAGACCAGCATCAGCCCCGCGTACCTAAGCGCTGCGCGAGGCGCTGGTGCGCATATCGCTGCCGAGAGGCTGCGGATGACTGCGGATCTGATGAAGAGAAGTCTGATAATCTAGGCGGCGGTGCTCCAATGGTGCGCCGCCGCCCGGCCCCCGGTCCCTCACGGGAAAACAAAATCTGTAGGTCCTGAAATGCTGCGAGAGCAGGCTGACGCTCGCACGTGACCTAACGTCAATCACGGGGAAAAAATTAACCTTTGCTTCAGAACACCACCCGTCGCGTGCAGGCAGCACGTCGTTGAGGCGGTGCCTGAAACACGTAGTCGACGTTACACCGCCAGCAGATCCTGCGCTTTCAACGCTTCATAAGCGGCATCAATCGACAGCTTCAGGCGGCGCAGCAACTCATCCACCTCGTCCTTGGTGATGATCAGCGGTGGGCACAGCGCGACCGCATTCCCGGCCACCGCACGCAGGATCAACCCATTGTCCTGGCAGAGTTTCTGCGCCGTCGCCCCGGCAATACCCTTGTCAAAGCTGGCACCAGTGGTTTTGTTCGATACCAGCTCCAGGGCGGCGATCAGCCCCTTGCCGCGGACCTCGCCCACCAGCGGGTGGTCGCTGAACATGGCCCGCAGCTGGGCCTGCAGATGGTCACCAACCTCGGCGGCATGGGCAAACAGATTGTCTCGCTCATAAATTTCCAGCGTTTTCAGCGCCGCGGCACAGGCCGCGGGGTGACCGGAATAGGTGTAGCCATGGCCAAAGACGCCCACTTCATTGGTTTGATCCACCATGGCGTCATACATCCAGCCAGGGATGACCGAGGCGGAGATCGGAAAATAGGCCGAAGACAGCTGTTTCGCGAGGGTCATCAGATCCGGTTTGATGCCCATGGTGGTGCAGCCGAAGTCTGCTCCGGTACGGCCAAATCCGCAGATCACCTCATCCGCCCAGATCAGGATGCCGTATTTGCGCAGCAGTGCCTGCAGGCCTTCATAGTATCCGTCCGGCGGCACAATCACGCCGGAGGCCCCCGTGATCGGCTCGACGATCATCGCTGCGATGGTGTCGGGGTCTTCCGCCAGGATCTGATCTTCCAGATTTTGCAGAATGCGTTCAACGAATTGGGCCTCGGTCTCATTGCCTTTGCGGGCAGTGTAGTAATGGGGCGAATCTGATCGCAGAATGTGCAGGGCCTCCAGCGGGGCATCAAAATGCGCCAGATTGGCGGGCAGCGAAGTCAGCGACCCTGCCGCGACGGTCACGCCGTGATAGCCGCGCTCGCGGGTGATGATCTTGCGCTTTTCCGGCTTGCCGATCGCGTTGAAGTAATAGCGCAGCATTTTGTAATGGGTGTCATTCGCATCCGAGCCCGAGTTGCCAAAAAAGATATAGGCATCTTCCACAGGCACCATCGCACGCAGTTTTTCTGCCAGGTCCTGGATCGGCTGATGGGTTTTGCCACCAAAAGTGTGGGAAAAGGGCAGGCGGTGCAGCTGTTCGGTGATCGCATCGATCACCTCTGTGCTGCTGTATCCCAGCGACGTGCACCACAGACCGGCGAGACCTTCGATGTATTTGTTGCCATCGCTGTCAAAGACATAGACGCCTTCGCCGCGCTCTAGGTGTGGAGCCTCAATAGGTTGTTCCGATTTAATCGTAACCGGCTGATTGGTGGTTTTGATTTTAGGGCCGCGTGTGGTCTGTGCCAATTGTAGAGATGTGTCCAGACGGGCAGATCGGCGGCGCGGTCGTCTG
>NZ_JAJDWC010000086.1 GCF_022825805.1 Phaeobacter sp. | reverse complement strand
AATCGAGCGGTTCTTTGGCAGGCTGAAAGCCTCGTTCCGTCGCATCGCAACCCGATACGAAAAGACGTCACGCAATTTCCTGTCGATGATCAAACTGGCATCCGTCAGACTGTGGATCGAGTTTTATGAGTCGGCTGCCTAATTCCCCAGATCAGGCTTTGCCACGCACGTTGCGTCTAAAAACAGGCAACGCCCCGGACGTTCTGTCACGGGGCGCAGACTTTCGGGCTATGTCCAGTAGCTCAAAAGAAACTCTTACCAGTAGATTAACACACTTAATCCCGGCTGACCACCAATCGCAGGTGGCTGCCACGTGCAGGCTTGTCAGCCGCCGGCGCGTCCGGTTTCGGCGACTTGCTGTCCTTGCGTCGCTCAACCAGAGCCCGTGCTTCGCTCATCACCGAAGGCTCTGCCGCAAAGCGTGATTGGGTTTCTGCGAAACCCGGATTTTCAACGTTGGTTTTATCGGCAGTTTGGTTTGCGTTTTTCGCATCCTTACCACCTGCATTGCGCTCATCGGTTGCTTTGGCAAGGAAGCTTGCGCCATCTTCTTGTGTGACAGGGCGAACCTGCACCTCGGTCACAGAAAACCGCTGGGACACGCCGGTTGGGTTTCCTTCGGAGACAAACACGCCCAAGGCACGGCTGATGTCGCCCAGGTCGCTGCGCAACGGCAATAGCAGGATGCTTGCTTCGCGGGGGCTTCGCAGGCGGTTGTTCTCGGTCTGCAGGGTCAGTTCGATCACGGCCGGGCTGTCGAACATGTTTTCCAAGGCCGCACTCACTTGTTTGCGCGCTGCGGGGGTAAAGAAGGCGGTGATCGGCATGCCGCGCACTTCCATACCCGCCATTTCATTGACCTTTTGGCCCGCAAGACGGAACCGCGCGATACCTGGTGCGATCCGCTCCAGAATGAAGGTCTGTGGCAGGATGTTTTCCAAACCGCGCGGATCAATCTGGGACCGGCTCGGGATGTCGCTGCCGCGTCGCAGGGCGGTCCAATAGGCTTCAGCCTGACGCATGGCGGACACCGAACCGGGGGTGCGAAACTTGTCCATTTTCACCACCTTTTGCTGACCTTTGGTCTGATCGGTGTCTTTGCGGCCGCCAAAAAACATCAGTGTTATCCTTATTGGATCCGGCAGGTGGGTTTGCGATCTTGGTAAGCCAAACCTTAACGCCGAATTGGTTATCCTGGAGTTAACATGACACAATCTTATTCAACTTTGGACTATTTCTTTAATCAATGGTTAACACTTTCGGATAGGTCCTGCTCCATGTGGACTTGGCCGTGATCTGCTTGTAGATCTTTGGAAAATTCCCGTTTCCAATCTGCCCTCAAGGAGAGTGACGCCGATGAGCATATGTTCAATGACAGGGTTTGCCTCGGCGCAGGGGACCATCGGCGCCCACAGCTGGTCCTGTGAATTGCGGTCGGTCAATGCCAAAGGATTAGACCTGCGATTGCGGGTGCCAGATTGGCTGGACGGGCTTGAGGCCCATATGCGCAAGGCGTTGTCCGCCGCATTGGCCCGCGGCAATGTATCACTGACGTTGCGGATCAACCGCAGCGAGGACGCTGCCGCGGATGTGCAGGTGAATGAGGCCGTGTTGACGCGTTTGATCGACGCCATCGTCGCGGCGGAGGCCAAGGCCGAAGCAGCCGGTCTGACCCTGACCAAAAGCTCCGGTGCGGATCTGATCTCTCAGCGCGGCGTGTTGGAACCGGTGGTGGCAACCGATGATCCCGCACCGATTGTGGCGGCGTTGACAGCGGAGTTTGACACAGTTCTGTCCGACTTTGTTAATGCACGCAGCAACGAGGGCGCCGCTTTGCTGGCTGTTTTGAACGCTCAGCTTGCCGAAATCTCGGAGCTTTGCCGCGACGCTGCGGATAAGGCAGAGGCGCGCAAGCCGCAGGTGGCCGAAAATCTGCGCAAAAACCTTGCGCGCGTGCTCGATAACGCCGATGGCATAGATGATGTGCGCCTGGCACAGGAACTGGCGCTGCTGGCGGTGAAATCAGACGTGACAGAAGAGCTCGACCGGCTCGATGCCCATGTGACTGCGGCCCGCGACCTATTGGCCAAGGGCGGTGCGGTTGGCCGCAAACTCGACTTCCTGATGCAGGAGTTCAACCGGGAGGCCAACACATTGTGTTCCAAAGCGCAGGACAAAGCACTGACCGCTGTGGGTTTGGACCTGAAATCCGTCATCGATCAGATGCGCGAGCAGGTCCAGAACATTGAATAACCGTCGCCACTCCAGCGACCCAGACCATCTAGGAGAGCACGCCATGGCAGATCGGCGCGGCCTATTGATCATTCTATCCTCGCCATCAGGTGCGGGAAAATCCACCCTGGCGCGGCGATTGATGACCTGGGATCCCGGACTGAAATTCTCGGTGTCTGCCACAACCCGCGCCCCGCGCCCCGGCGAAGAACACGGCCGGGAGTATTTCTTCTTGTCGGAGGACGAGTTCAAGCAAAACGTCGCCGAAGGCGGCATGCTGGAACACGCCCATGTCTTTGGCAATTTCTACGGCTCGCCGGCCGGGCCGGTCAAAGACACCATCGAAAGCGGGCAGGACGTTCTGTTTGACGTGGATTGGCAGGGTGAAATCCAGATCCGCAACTCGGACCTGGGCAAACATGCGTTGTCGATCTTTATCCTGCCGCCCTCCATCGCCGAACTGCGCCGCCGTTTGGAAACGCGCGCGCAGGACAGCGACGATGTGATTGCCAAGCGCATGATGAAAAGCTGGGATGAGATCAGCCACTGGGGCTATTATGATTATGTGCTGGTGAACGACGATCTGGACGAAACCGAAGAGCGGTTGAAAACCATCGTAGAGGCCGAGCGCATGCGCCGGATCCAGCAGCCGTCATTGCAAAGCCATGTGCGCCGCCTGCAGACCGAATTTGAGGATCAATCATGACCATTTATGCACTCGGAGCGCTGCGACCGGATATCCACCCCGACAGCTGGGTGGCACCGGATGCCAATTTGATTGGTCAGGTTGTCCTGGAGCAGGGCACCTCGGTCTGGTTTGGCACCACGATCCGCGCTGACCATGAAATCATCCGCATCGGGCAGGGCAGCAATGTGCAAGAGAACTGCGTGATGCACATCGATGCGGGATATCCGCTGACCATTGGGGCAGGCTGCACCATTGGCCACAAGGCGATGCTGCATGGATGCACCATCGGGGACAACACGTTGATCGGTATGGGCGCAACCGTGTTGAACGGGGCAAAGATCGGCAACAATTGTCTGATCGGAGCGGGTGCCTTGATCACCGAAGGCAAAGAGATCCCCGACAACTCGCTGGTCATGGGGGCACCGGGCAAGATCATCCGCGAAGTCGATGCAGCCTTGGCAGACTCTCTGCGGCAAAGCGCCTTGCATTATCAGGAAAACATGCGGCGTTTCCGTGACGAACTACAACAGATTTAAAAGACAGATCTAAAAGACAGGGATCCATTTCATGCGTAATTCAAAAGGCTCATTGATGCGGCCAGATCCGCTGCCCGGCAGCGCCAGCATTCCGGTGGTCACCCCGTTGAGCCCCTCTGTGGTCTATGCCAGCGAAACACCAGACGCCCTGGATGACCAATACGAAGGTCGCGTTCATGGCTACACCTACTCGCGCGAAGGCCATCCCAACGCCGATGTGGTGTCCCAGCGGTTGGACGCAATGGAGGGCGCAACCGGCGGCGTGGTCACCAGCTCGGGCATGGCGGCTGTCACGGCGGTTGTGATGGGGCTGATGAAAGCGGGCGATCACATGATCGGCGGCAATCAGCTGTATGGCCGGTCATTGCGCCTGATGGCAGAGGATCTGCCGCGGCTTGGCATCGAAACAACGCTCGCAGACCCCGCAGATGTCGCCGCGGTCGAGGCCGCGATCCGGCCGGAAACAAAAATGATCCTGGTCGAAGCCGTGTCCAACCCGACCCTGGCCATGGCCGATATCGACGGTTTGGCCCATTTGTGCAGAGAGCGCGGCATTCTGCTGGTGGTCGACAACACCTTCACCACGCCGCGCGGTTTCCGCCCGTTTGACCACGGCGCCGACATCGTCATCCATTCCATTACCAAACTGCTGGCGGGGCATTCGGATGTGATGCTGGGCTACGTCGTGGCGCGCGATCAGGAGATCAACACCCGTCTGCGGGTATTTTCCGTGACAACCGGCCTGACGCCCAGCCCGTTTGACTGCTGGCTGGCAGAGCGGGGCATGCTGTCTTTCGAGTTGCGCTTTGACCGCGCGCAGGCGACTGCTGCTGTCCTTGCGGACCACCTGGCCGGCTTGCCGGGCGTGAAGCGCGTGATCTACCCAACCCGGAGCGACCACCCAGACCATAAGCGCGCGATGGAACTGCTGGCGGGGCAGGGCTGCAACATGGTTAGCTTTGAGCTGAACGGCGGTCGGGAGGCGGCCAACGCCTTCACCCGCGCCGCAGAGGGGCTGAGTTTTGCGCCAACCCTTGGCGATGTGGCAACCACCTTGTCCCATCCTGCATCATCGTCCCACCGGGCGTTGACCGCAGAAAAGCGGGCCGAACTGGGCCTGCACGAAGGGTTCTTCCGGGTGTCCGTCGGTTTGGAAGATCCGCAGGTTCTGTGTGACGTCTTCACCCGTGCGGTGGCTGAGGCAACCTGATAAATGATCGACGACAGCTTGATATGCAGGCTGTCGCCCACACCCCGGCCTCACCGCCCGCTGAGCAGCGCAAACGTGACCACGATCCGACAGGTGCGAATTCGGGCGCAGGGGGGACCTATCTAAGACACCGCAGGAAATGAGCAGAACATGTCACTGGATTTGATCAATGCGATGCTGGAGGCCATGCCGCTGCCCGCGCTCTTGGTGGATCAGACCGAACGGTTTGTCGCGGCCAACACCGCCGCCAAATCCCTGCTTGGCGATCGTTTGATAGACCGTCATTTTGCAACGGTTTTACGCCAGCCCAATGTGGCAGCCGCGATCGAAGGCTGTTTGCAGGATCGTCAGCCGAGGCGCGCGCGGCATCTGTCCAATGACGGCGCACAGGACACCACATTTGAGGTCAGCCTGCGCTATATCTCGACGTCCGATGGCGGCAAGGCAACCGGGGTCCTGATCACTCTGACAGACGTCACCGATCAGGAACAAGCGGGCCAGATGCGGCGGGATTTTGTGGCCAATGTCAGCCACGAACTGCGCACGCCCTTGACCGCGTTGATGGGGTTCATCGAAACCCTGCGTGGCCCCGCCAAAGATGACACGCCGGCCCGTGAGCGGTTTCTGGAGATCATGGAGGGAGAGGCCAACCGGATGAATCGGTTGGTCGGCGATCTGTTGTCACTCAACCGCGTTGAGAGCGAAGAGCGGGTGCGCCCCCGTGATCAAATCGACCTTGGTGCGCATCTGACCTCAACCCTGACGTCGCTGGAGCCTCTGGCGCGGGCAAAGTCGGTGACCATCACTCTGGACCTTGGAGCCGAGCCCACGCTTATCCCCGGCGACGCCGACCAGATCCAGCAGGTGTTCACCAATCTGATCGAGAATGCCATCAAATACGGCGGTGATTCCGTCACTGTCCGAATGAGCAGGCGTGAGCGGGATCCCACGATCCGGGGCGCTGCGGTGCATGTTGAAGTGCATGACAACGGACCGGGAATCGATCCGGTGCATTTGCCCCGCCTGACCGAGCGGTTTTACCGTGTCGACACCCATCGCTCCCGCGAACAGGGGGGCACGGGGCTGGGACTGGCGATTGTAAAACACATCATCAATCGACATCGTGGCCGCATGCGCGTGGACAGTAATGCTGAGCAAGGCACTGTTTTTACGGTCGTTTTGCCACTTTGATCACGTACACCTAACACGCACCACGCGAGATGCCCCGCAAACGGGTGCGTTTGCGGTCAGTGCTTTTCAACAGTACGATGTCAGAAAATCCGCTTTGCCCCGGGCTTTGTCATAAAGCTGTTACATACCTGTCACAAAAGCCTCATCAGCAGTCCCTAGGAGAGGGCCAAGGATCATCAGGGGATGGTTCAACCAACATTCACCCAAGGAGACAACGGATGTCTTTCGTGAAATACACTGTATCCGCACTGGCCGTTTCGGCCGCATTTGCAACCGCAGCTTCGGCACGCGATCAGGTTCAGGTTGCCGGTTCGTCCACCGTTCTGCCCTACGCGTCCATCGTGGCAGAAGCGTTTGGTGAAAACTTTGACTTCCCAACCCCTGTTGTGGAATCCGGTGGCTCCTCCGCTGGTCTGAAGCGGTTCTGCGAAGGTGTCGGCGAAAACACCATCGACATCGCAAACGCGTCCCGCCAGATCAAAGAGAAAGAACTGCAGGCCTGCGCGGACAACGGCGTCAGCGACATCATCGAAGTTCAGATCGGTTACGATGGGATCGTGTTTGCCTCCGACATCAACGGCAACGGTTTTGCCTTCTCCCCAGAAGACTGGTTCCTGGCCCTGTCCGACGAGATCGTTGTTGACGGCGCGCTGGTCGCAAACCCCAACAAAAGCTGGGCTGACGTGAACGCGGCCTTCCCTGACCAAAGCATTCAGGCCTTTGTCCCAGGCACCAAGCACGGCACCCGCGAAGTGTTCGAAGACAAGGTCATCCTGGCCGGCTGCGAAGCCACCGGCGCGTTTGACATGCTGAAAGAGGCCAATGGCGGCGACAAAAAAGCTGCTGAGAAAGCCTGCATCCGTCTGCGCACCGACGGTGTCTCCGTCGACATCGATGGCGACTACACCGAGACCCTGGCGCGCATCGAATCCAACAAAGACGGCATCGGCGTCTTTGGTCTGGCGTTCTACGAGAACAACACCGACAAGCTGCAAGTGGCGACCATGTCCGACGTCGTGCCCTCCACCGAGAGCATCGCAACCGGTGAATATCCCGTGTCCCGCCCGCTGTTCTTCTACGTGAAGAAAGCCCACATCGGCGTGATCCCAGGCCTTAAAGAATTCGCCGAGTTCTTCGTGGCTGACGAAGTTGCAGGTCCAGATGGCCCGCTGGCCGAATACGGCCTGGTGTCCGACCCTGAGCTGAGCAAAACCCAGGCAGTGGTGTCCGACGAAGCGATCATCGGCGGCAACTCCTAATCCTCGCGTCGACAAGACAAAAACAGGACCGGGGCAGCGATGCCCCGGTCTGACCCATAAAGACCGCACAGGTCGGATGTTTGGCTGACCCAAGTGACCATCCAGACGCCTGTGATCAACGGAGACCAAAATGCCATCATTCTGGCTTGTTATCGTTCTGATTGCCCTTGCCCTGGCAGGGTTTGTATTGGGACGGAAGCGCGCCCTGGCCACGGCCGGCGGCGACATGAAACAACTGCATTCCCTTCCGGCCTACTATGGCCATCATGTCGCTTTCTCTGCGCTTGTCCCCGCTTTGGCGGTTCTTGCAATTTGGTCTCTTGTGCAACCCAGCCTGATCGAAAACCGGGTGAGCGATATGGTGCCTGCCTCCTTTGTTGAGGAAGGCCACACCATTGATCTGATCCTGACAGACGTGCGTCGCCTGGCAGACGGGCTGGACGCAGCGGTCGCACAAGGCGCACTGAGCGAGGCGCAGGCCGCTGATCTGGATGCGGGCACAACCGATATTCGCGCGCTGCTGGGCGATCTTGGCGTGGCGCTTGGCGCGGACGTGCAACCCGAAATTCTGGCGGCTGCACAATCCTACCGCGGTCTCTCTGACACGGCCTCCACCGCCAAGGCCGCGGTGGTCATTCTTCTGGCTTTGTTGGGCTTTGGCTTTGCCTATCAGCGCACGCACAAGGATTTCCGCGCCCGCAACGTTGTGGAGCGTGGCGTGATGGCGCTGTTGATTGTTGCAGCCAGCCTTGCGATCCTGACAACGGTTGGCATCGTCTTTTCGATGCTGTTTGAAAGCCTGAACTTCTTTGGCCTGCACAGCTGGCGCGACTTCTTCTTCGGCGGCACCTGGGCACCGAACTTCCGTGGTGACAGTGATCTGTCCATCCTGCCGTTGCTGTGGGGCACACTTTACATTTCGCTGATCGCATTGCTGGTCGCTGTGCCCATCGGCCTCTTTGCGGCGATTTACCTGTCGGAATACGCCAGCGCACCGGTGCGTTCCTTTGCCAAGCCGCTCTTGGAAATCCTCGCCGGTATCCCGACGATTGTTTACGGCTTGTTTGCGCTGCTGACCGTTGGTCCGATGCTGGTGACGATTTTTGGTAAGGGCGACGACGGTGTCCTCGGCGTCGAATGGATGAGCGGCGCCACCTCGGTTCTGACCGCGGGTCTGGTGATGGGCATCATGCTGATCCCTTTTGTGTCCTCGCTGTCAGACGACATCATCAACGCGGTGCCCCAGGCGATGCGCGATGGCTCCCTGGGCCTTGGTGCCACGCGGTCTGAGACCGTTCGCCAGGTTGTGCTTCCCGCAGCTTTGCCCGGTATTGTTGGGGCAGTCCTGCTGGCGGCGTCCCGCGCCATCGGTGAGACGATGATCGTTGTGATGGGGGCCGGTGCAATTGCCAAATTCTCAGCCAACCCGTTGGAATCGATGACCACCATCACCACCCGTATTGTCAGCCAGCTGACCGGCGACACAGATTTTGCCAGCCCTGAAACGCTTGTGGCTTTCGCCCTCGGACTGACCCTGTTTGTCCTGACCCTGGGTCTGAACGTCCTGGCGCTTTATATCGTACGCACATACCGGGAGCAGTATGACTAATGTCTGATATCAGTCAAACCCCGTCACAGATCGCAACCGCTGGCAAAGCACCAAGCAAACATGCTGGCTCGCTTTTGGCGCAAAGCCCCCACACGAAAAAGCGTAACGCAGCCGAGCGTCGCTTCCGCGCCTATGGGATGGCCGCAATCGGTGTTGGTCTGTTGATGCTGTTGATCCTGGTCACCACCATCGTTGGCCGTGGAACCGGTGCATTCCAACAGACCTACGTCACCCTGAATGTGGAACTGGTCGAAAAGAAACTCGACAAATCCGGCACGCGAGATCTTGCAGCGATCAAGAAGGTCACAACATTTGGCTACGCTCCACTGATCCGCGATGCTGTGGCAGCGAAGGTCGCGGAACTGGGCATTGAAACCGATCTGAAACCCAAAGCACTGGCAGGCATCCTGTCGAAAGATGCGGCCGCCACTTTGCGCGCCTTCGTGCTGGAAAACCCAGATCAGATCGGCGAAACGGTGGAATTCCGCTTCCTGACGTCCAGCCGTGTTGATGGTTATATGAAAGGGCGCGTCAGCCGGGACAGCATTGCAAACGACAAGAACATCTCGCCCGAGCAGTTGGATATTGTCGACGCCATGGTCGGCGCAGGGACGCTGGAAACCGTGTTCAATCTGGACTTCATCACCGGCGCTGATGCCTCTGATGCCCGCCCGGAAGCTGCAGGCATGGGTGTGTCCATGCTGGGCTCGCTGTTCATGATGCTTGTGGTGCTGGCGCTGGCGCTTCCGATTGGTGTGGCGGCTTCCATCTATCTGGAAGAATTTGCACCGAAAAACTGGCTGACCGACATCATCGAGGTGAACATTTCTAACCTCGCAGCGGTGCCGTCCATCGTGTTTGGTATTCTTGGTCTGGCGGTCTTCATCAACTACATGCATCTGCCGATGTCTGCACCGCTTGTGGGTGGTCTGGTGCTGACGCTGATGACACTGCCAACCATCATCATTTCGACCCGTGCCGCGCTGAAGGCTGTGCCGCCGTCGATCCGCGATGCCGCTTTGGGTGTTGGGGCTTCTCGGATGCAGGCGGTGTTCCACCACGTACTGCCGCTTGCTGCACCGGGCATCCTGACCGGCACGATCATCGGTCTGGCCCAGGCTCTTGGCGAAACTGCACCGCTGTTGTTGATCGGTATGGTTGGCTTCATCGCATCCAACGCGCCCGAAACACTGGCTGATGGCCTGTTGTCGCCGAATTCCGCCATGCCTGCCCAGATCTACGAATGGGCCAAGCGGGCAGACCCTGCATTCTACGAACGGGCCTGGGGCGGGATCATCATTCTGTTGATCTTCCTGGTCACCATGAACACAATTGCGGTCATCCTGCGCCGCCGCTTTGAACGCCGCTGGTAAGAAGGGGCAGAGACATGAACCAGATCACTGCATTGGACAAGACTGTGCAAACCAACAAAACCAAGATCTCAGCCCGCAATGTGAACGTCCATTACGGCGACTCCCATGCGATCAAAGATGTGAACGTCGAGATTGAAGACAACACTGTCACAGCGTTCATCGGCCCATCCGGCTGCGGCAAATCCACGTTTTTGCGCTGTCTGAACCGGATGAATGACACGATCGATATCTGCCGCGTGACCGGTGACATCCAGATCGATGGCGAAAACATCTATGACCCGCGCGTGGATCCCGTCCAGCTGCGCGCCAAGGTCGGCATGGTGTTTCAAAAGCCAAACCCGTTTCCAAAATCAATTTATGACAATGTGGCCTACGGCCCGCGCATCCACGGTTTGGCCGCGAACAAAGCCGAACTGGACGAGATCGTTGAAAAGTCCCTGCGCCGCGGTGCGATCTGGGAAGAGGTCAAGGATCGGCTGGATGCCCCGGGCACGGGGCTTTCGGGTGGTCAGCAACAGCGCTTGTGCATTGCACGTGCCGTCGCGACAGAACCCGAAGTGCTGCTGATGGACGAACCCTGTTCTGCGCTGGACCCGATTGCGACCGCCCAGATCGAGGAGCTGATTGACGAGTTGCGCAACAGCTACTCCGTGGTGATCGTGACCCACTCCATGCAGCAGGCGGCACGCGTCAGCCAGAAAACCGCCTTCTTCCACCTCGGCAACCTGGTTGAATTTGGTGCAACCGGTCAGATCTTCACCAACCCTGAAGATCCGCGGACCGAAAGCTACATCACTGGCCGTATTGGCTGATTGAGGAAATGAATATGGTAGAACAACATATCGCCTCCGCCTTTGACCGCGACCTCGAAGCGATCCAGGCGCAGATCATGAAAATGGGCGGCCTTGTGGAGGCTGCCATCATGGACGCCGCGCGCGCTCTGGAAACCCGCGACGAAGAACTGGCGCAACAGGTGCGCAAACAGGATGCGGCAATCGACGGTCTGGAAGAGCTGATCAACGAAGAAGCCGCCCGGGTGATTGCCCTGCGGGCACCGGCTGCGGTTGACCTGCGGTTGATCCTTTCAGTGATGAAGATTTCCGGCAACCTCGAACGGATCGGGGATTACGCCAAAAACATCGCAAAACGCACCACGGTTCTGGCCCATGGCCCATCAGTCGAAGAAAGCGCCGCCGCGCTGCGCCGTATGGCCCGCGAAGTCGAGCTGATGCTGAAAGATGGGTTGGATTCCTACATCCAGCGCGACGTGGAACTGGCCCAGGATGTCATCAATCGCGACCGTGATGTCGACCAGATGTACAACGCGCTGTTTCGCGAGCTGCTGACCTTCATGATGGAAGATCCGCGCAATATCACCCCCTGCATGCATCTGCATTTCATTGCCAAAAACACCGAACGCATGGGGGATCACGTGACCTCTATCGCGGAGCAGGTGGTCTATCTGGTGACCGGAGAGAAGCCGGAGGAAGATCGCCAAAAGGCGGATACCACATCGACGGTGCCTCAGGAGGGTTAACCCATGTCGGCCGATCAGCCCACGGTTTTGGTTGTCGAAGATGAACTCGCACAGCGAGAGGTCCTGGCCTATAATCTGGAGGCCGATGGTTTTCGGGTTGTCCGGGCGGAAAATGGCGAGGACGCGATGTTGCTGGTGGCAGAAGAAACGCCTGACATCATCGTTCTGGATTGGATGATGCCCAATCTCAGCGGGATTGAGGTGTGCCGCAGGCTCAAAAGCCGACCAGAGACGCGGTCGATCCCGATCATCATGCTCTCTGCCCGCTCCGAAGAGGTTGACAAGGTGCGCGGCCTGGAAACCGGGGCAGATGACTATGTGGTCAAACCGTATTCGGTGGTGGAACTCATGGCACGGGTGCGCAGCCAGCTGCGCCGGGTGCGTCCCTCCACCGTTGGGATGCGGTTGGAATTCGATGACATCGTGCTGGATGCGGAAACCCACCGTGTCATGCGCGCCAATGCGCCGATTAAACTGGGTCCCACAGAATTCAGATTGCTCTCTACGTTTATGGAAAAACCCGGACGTGTCTGGAGCCGGGAGCAATTGCTGGACCGCGTGTGGGGGCGCGACATCTATGTCGACACGCGTACGGTTGATGTGCATATCGGCCGCCTGCGCAAAGCCTTGACCAAGCAGGGTGGTGAAGATCCGGTGCGGACAGTCCGCGGTGCGGGCTACGCGCTTGGCTGAGGCCCTTTTTGAATAATCCCCCGCGCGGATAGGCTGTCGTGTTCCGCGCGGCTTAGATTTAGCTGTTTTATCGTTGGCGTCGTGCTTTCGCTGTGCTTTGCATGCGTCGGCCTCGGGTCGTTTTCATCGTCTGGGACACTCCAGTTGATCAACGCGGCAGCGGGTCTTCCGCTTGGGCCTGACTGGCCAGCCAGTTTCTAAATTTCACCAGGGCAGGGTCCTGACTCCGTGCCTCTGGCCAAACCAGAAAATAGGCGCCTGGACTTTCCGTTGGTGTGGCATGCAGCGCCACCAGTTTTCCTGTCGCCAGGTCCTGTTCAACCAGATAATCCGGCATCAGCGCCACACCCAACCCATGCAGGGCCGCCTGCGTAATGGTTGCGAATTGATCATACATCGTGCCAGATGCCGCTGCACCATCCGCCACGCCGAGGCTTTCAAACCACTGCGTCCAGGCCTGTGGTCGCGTCTGGATATGCAACAATGGCAACCCACGCAGGTCCGCGGCAGACTGCACCTTCCGCTCTGCGATAAGCTCGGGCGCGCAGACCGGCAGCATATGTTCATGTTTCAACAGCAGCGCTTCGGTGCCTGGCCAATCGGCCTTCCCAAAATGGATTGCAGCGTCAAACCCTTCGCTCAAAAAGTTGAACGGCTCTAACCGGGTCGACATGTTGATCGTGACATCCGGGTGCAAGCGGGCAAAATCAGGCAAACGCGGCATCAGCCAGCGCATCCCAAAAGCTGGCAAAATCGCGAGGTTCAGGGTTCCCGCAAGCGGGGCCGCCTGCACGCGCAACGTGGATTGGGCAATCTGGTTCAATGCTTGGCGGATGTCACCGGCGTAAACAGAGGCCTCTGCCAATAGCGTCAGTCGCTTCTGGTCACGGCGCACCAGATCGACGCCCAATTGCGCCTCCAACGCCTGCAACTGACGGCTGACCGCGCCCTGGGTCAGCGACAATTCTTCGGCTGCGGCTGATGCACTACCAAGCCGGTCGAGCGCCTCCAGCGCGCGCAGCGCAGAGATAGAAGGAAGAAAGCGTCGTGGTGTGGCCATCTATGAGCTTTGATCATGTTTCAATGTGGAACATTCGCTGTCTTTTTCCTTAGCGCAAAGCTAACCTCTGCGGCAAGTTCATGTCAGAAATGGTGATCAGAAATGACCGATAAGCCCGAATTGCGCGCCAAAGATGCTCCGGATCTGGGGACGTTCTCCTGGGAGGATCCACTGCGTTTGGATGACCAGCTCACAGAAGACGAACGGATGATCGCGGCGTCGGCGCGGTCCTACGCCCAGGATCAGCTTCAGCCGCGGGTCTTGTCAGCCTACGAAAACGAAGAAACCGACCCGGCTATTTTCCGCGAAATGGGTGAAATGGGGCTGTTGGGGGCCACCATTCCCGAACAATATGGCGGCCTGGGCGCAGGTTATGTGACATACGGTCTCGTCGCGCGCGAGATTGAACGCGTCGACAGCGGATACCGCTCCATGATGTCGGTTCAGAGTTCGCTGGTCATGTATCCGATCTACGCCTACGGCAGCGAGGCGCAGCGCCAAAAATACCTGCCCAAACTGGCAAGCGGCGAATGGATTGGTTGTTTTGGCCTGACAGAACCGGATGCTGGATCCGACCCGGCCGCGATGAAGACCCGTGCCGAGAAAACTGCTACAGGGTATCGTCTGACCGGTTCCAAGATGTGGATTTCCAATGCGCCGATCGCCGACGTATTTGTGGTTTGGGCGAAATCCGAAGACCACGGTGGCAAAATCCGTGGTTTCATCCTGGAAAAGGGCATGACCGGTTTGTCTGCGCCTAAAATCGGCAACAAAGCCTCGCTGCGCGCCTCTATCACGGGTGAAATCGTCATGGATGGCGTCGAGGTGTCCGAGGATGCGCTGTTGCCAAACGTGCAGGGATTGAAAGGTCCGTTTGGCTGTTTGAACCGCGCCCGTTACGGCATCAGCTGGGGCGTCATGGGCGCTGCGGAATACTGCTGGCACGCGGCGCGGCAATATGGGCTGGATCGCAAACAATTCGGCCGACCCCTGGCAAACACGCAGCTGTTTCAGTTGAAACTGGCCAACATGCAGACGGAAATCACGCTGGGTCTGCAAGCATCCTTGCGTGTCGGTCGGTTGTTGGATGACGCCAATGCCGCCCCTGAAATGATCTCGATTGTGAAGCGCAACAATTGCGGCAAAGCCCTCGACATCGCCCGCCAGTCGCGGGACATGCATGGCGGCAACGGCATTAGCCTGGAGTTTGGCGTGATCCGCCACATGGTGAACCTCGAAACGGTGAACACCTACGAGGGCACCCATGATGTGCACGCGCTCATCCTGGGGCGTGCGCAAACCGGCCTGCAGGCGTTTTTCTGACCTTTCGCCTCACTGAAATCTACGGAGAAAACCACGCCGTCAGATCCGTCTGGCGGCGTTTTTTGGTTAATTTCGTAAAATTTAGATTATCGAAGACAAGCCTGCCGAATTTGCAGGAGCTGCAAATGCGCAAAGGCAATCCTGCATTTTTGCAGAGCGGGCGCAAACGGACAGGGTTGCAAAGATAATCGCGCAGTTTCGCCCGGCAATACCGGCTCCCGTTGCGCTGGATTGGTTAATCTCGAGCCTCAGAAACATCAATGATTGCTGGTCAGGGACCGGACGGAGGTTAACAGTCAGGGGGATTAGTTCAAAACATAAGCCCCGAAAATACACCGCACCCCGGTATCTGCGCAAAGGGCGATTTAGGAATACGTTTTCGCCCAAATCCTGGCGAAAATGCAAAACGGTGCAAAAACGCAATGACTGCTTTGCACGAATTCACGCGCTGATAGGCTGCAAATTTGCTGCTCCAAACGGCATTCTAGCTACTTGCCAACCAAACGCCGCAAAATGAACTTCTGTCCGCGCAGATTTCTAGCACAGATGGCGCCGAAATTGAAATGTAAGTTACCAAAATATTTACGGAATTTTCCGACAATACAGACGGTTAGACACTTTACGGAAGACTAAATGACGACCGTTTGGGGCAGGGGGCGCGGTACCCATTGGCACCACCTCAACACTGTTCAGATCGGTCCGGTCACTACGATGTATGCTCAATTGTTCGCGGAGCTACTCTCTGACACCGTCAACTCGTAGCATGTGACAGATCAGATTTGTTCCGCCGCAGTTGGATAGATGGGAGCGTGACCGCGACATAGGCGCGACGAAAATAGCGCGTCGCCCAAACGCACCGATATCCGCAGGTACAGGTTCGAAGTGGGTCTGTGTTGAGAGCCGATCTCAAATGGCTTTGACTAAAACCGCCGCAGCAGATCGATAACCAGGAATGCTGGCAAACTGAGAAGCCCGTGATCATTCCTTGGTATGGAACCGAACTTTGGTACAGTTACATTAAGCCTGCATGGTGGGTCTTATGCCAAGCTAGGCAGTGGTCTTACACAGGAGGCCTACGACGAACCCGCGCGTTTAGACCTGTCGTTGTTGCAACCAAGTAGAAATGTCACTGGTTCTGCAAAGCAGGAATGTCACCTTTAGGGTGTGACGTTAGCAAAGCCTGACAGGGCGGAGACGTCCGATATCGCAGCCCTGCCTGGCTTTGCGGGTTCCGTTATATGCCGA
>NZ_JAJDWC010000034.1 GCF_022825805.1 Phaeobacter sp. | reverse complement strand
GCGAATACACGTCTTCGAACTTCATAAGTCGAACTTCCTGTAACACTTCTGTCCGCTTCATAACGCCTCCTTTCGGAGACATGATAAAACCGGACAGATCGCATGTTACCTACACCGGACATATCGCTTGTTAGCGACAGTGTATGATCAGCAATTTCGATGGGCAGATCGGGAACATTTTTGCAGCTGCGCATGATTTTTGCGGTCCACGCCCTTTTTTGGTAATTTATTGCTTCACTTGGAAAAATCGTAGAATCTCTTCGCGTGCATAAAGGCTTCGCGTTTCAATTCCGCGGTGGCATGGGCCTCGTCATCCCGGCCCCATTGCTCCTCCTGCCACTGCTCATCCAGCCGCGACAGCGCCCAGATCTCATCAGCAGGTCGCCACCCTCTAGCGGCCGCAAATCCAAGGATTAATGAGCCTGACATGCCCACCAGATCATGGAAGGCTGCGAGCTGAAATGCAGTCATTTCATGCACTAAGCCGCGCAACTTTGCGACATCATCCGGATCCTGAGCGACATGCAGCAACCCGCTGCGCGGCGCCAAACGCACGCCCAGGCTCTCCTCTGCCCAGGCCAGCGCCGGATCCCACAATTGCGCCTGACGGGCCACGAGTTCCGCTGGGGTCTCGGCGCGGTAGCACAACAAATCGCTATCGCCATACTCCGCCAGCATATCCGACACTTCGCCATGCTGATGCGACACCTTATCGATCGCTGCATTGGCCGAACGGGTGGTTGGCATCGACAGGGGATCAACTGATTCGCCCTGTGCGTCCCATTCCGCAGCCACAGCATCGGCCATCGCACGAGTCGGCACACACAGCAGAGCTTTCGCTGGTGTCTTCACCTGCCGCCCATCCAGTGTGATGACAAACCCACCCTCCGTCGCCGCAACATCGACCTGTTTCCAGAACCGTTTCTGCGCCCATTCGCTCATTCGTTCAGCCTTTCCAAAGCCCGTTTAACAGCAGATCCCGCAGCTCTGCGAAATCCGTCACGATGTGATCCGCGCCCAGCCGCTCGGCTGGGTGAAATCCCCAATCCACCGCAATGGTCTGCACACCAGCGGCGCGGCCCATGTCGATGTCAAAACTGGTGTCGCCAATCATCACCGTGTTCTCGGCGCGCACGCCGGTTTCCGCCATCGCCCGCAGCACCATGGATGGATGCGGTTTGGACGGGTGGTGATCGGCGCATTGGCGCGTCACGAAACAGCGCAGCGCATGCGCCTCGATCAACGCATCAAGCCCACGCTGCGATTTGCCTGTGGCCACGCCTAACAATAGCTCCGGCACCGCGTTCAAAGCAGCCAGGGTCTCTGCCGCACCGGGATACAACGGCGAATGCCCTGCCCCCGCCGCCAAGCGCGCGGTTTTATAGGCAGCCTTGTAGCCCTCAACCACGGCGGCGCGTGTGTCCGCGGGCTGGCCCGGTGCCAATTCTGCAATGGCCAGCGGCAGGGACAGCCCCACGATGGACAGGATCTGATCGCGCGTCGGCACCGCCAGCCCGGCCCCGGCAAAGGCCGCCGCCATAGCAGAGGTGATCGCCCCCTGACTGTCGGCCAATGTGCCATCCACATCAAACAGGATCAGGCGCAAATCGTTGCTCATGGGCCAGCGCCTTATCGCAGGCTCTCGAAAGGGTCGTCCTCAGCCAGATCTTCGCTCCAGCCAAAGGTGTCCCAGCTGTCTTTCATATGCTCCGGCAATGGCGCGGTGATCGACAGCGGCTTTTTGGTGTTGGGATGTTCAAACGCCATGCGACGGCAGTGCAGATGCAGCTTTTTGGAGATCACACCGCCAATCGACGCGCCCCAACCATCACCGAGGTTCTCCTGGCCCGAGCCCCCGTATTTTCCGTCCCCGGCAATGGGATGGCCGATTTCCGCCATATGGGCGCGCAGCTGATGGGTGCGGCCGGTAATCGGCTCCATCGCGACCCAGGCAGCGCGGCTCGCCACCCGGTACAGCGTGGCATATTGCGTGTGCGAGCGTTTGGCCCCCGGAGTGCTGTCCACCTCGTTGGAATGGATGGCGATCATCTTCTCGCCCTCCCCGGATTTGCCGTGGCCCGGCGCCTTCACCAAACCGCATTTGATTTCGCCCAGATAGGGCGTCGGCACGCCCGCGACCAAAGCCCAATAGATCTTGCGCGTGGCATGATGACGAAAGGCTGCCGTCAGCGCCTGCGCCGCCTGACGGGTGCGGGCCAGAACCAGCACGCCTGACGTGTCCTTGTCCAGCCGGTGCACCAGACGCGGCTTGTCATCATAATCAAACTTCAGCGCCTCGGAGAGACCATCCACATGTTTGGTGGTGCCACTGCCGCCCTGCACCGCAAGCCCCGCAGGCTTGTTCAGCACAATCACGGCGTCATCCTTGTAGATCACTGCCCCGCGGATCATCTTCGCATCCGCATCTGAAATGCGGCGATTGGGCGTCTCCACCGGTTTCAAATCCGACGGCGGCAGCGGTGGCACCCGCACGGTCTGGCCTGCCTCAACCCGCGAGCTGGCCTTGACCCGGCCGCCATCCAGACGCAGCTCGCCCTTGCGGCACATCTTCTCGATCCGGCCCTGGTTCACATGCGGAAACAGACCGCGCAACCAGCGGTCAATGCGCTGGCCTGCGTCATCCTCGGTGACGGTGATCATCTGTACGCCGCTCATGCGAACACTCCTCTGGCCGCCATCAGGCCCAAAAACAAACCGCCGACCGACAGGCCCACGGACAACAGCATATAAAGCGCGGCCTGCCCAAAGGCACCGCGCTCAATCAAAGTGGCCGTCTCAAGCGAGAAGGCCGAAAAGGTGGTGAACCCACCCAACAGGCCGGTCATCACAAACGGGCTCAGGGCGGTCAGCCCCTTATGGGCCGCCGTGACCACGAAGACGCCCATCAGGAAGGACCCGATCACATTCACCGCCAGGATCGCCAGCGGGAACTCTGTCGGACCGACCAGCCGGAGGATCCCCAGTCCGGTCACATAGCGACAGACCGCGCCCATGGCACCACCCAGCGCCACATATAGAACCGCAAAACCCATCAACGGTCTGTCGCCCGCTGACGCCGGGATGTCAAGTTGCCCCGAAGCAGCGCGCGCCTTTGCGGGCCGCGATGGGCCTGTCATCTTTCCCCAAATACTCCCGCCGGAGGCCCCGGTTTGGCGCAGCCAAGCCGGATCAGCTGTTCCGCTTGGCGCGCAGATTGGCAAAATACTCGCTGCGCCGCTTCAACTCGCGTTCGAAGCCGCGTTCCACAGGCTGATACAGCACCGGACGCGGCACCCCATCGGGGAAGTAATTCTGGCCGGAAAACCCGTCTTCGGCGTTGTGATCATAATCATAGCCATCGCCATAGCCCTGCTCGGCCATCAATTTGGTTGGCGCATTCAGAATATGCTTGGGCGGCGGGGCGCTGCCAGTTTGTTTTGCCAACCGCCGCGCGGCTTTATAGGCCATGTAGCCCGCGTTGGTTTTCGGGGCCAGCGCCAGATAGATCACCGCCTGGGCCAGCGCCAGTTCACCCTCGGGGCTGCCCAGCCGTTCATAGGTCTCCCAAGCCTGCACACAAACTGTCTGCGCCTGCGGATCTGCCAGGGCGATGTCCTCCACCGCCATACGGGTCAGCCGGCGCGCCAGATACCGGGGGTCTTCGCCACCCTCCAGCATCCGCGCAAACCAATAGAGCGCCGCATCGGGATCGGAACCGCGCACGGATTTGTGCAGCGCGGAAATCAGATTGTAATGTTCATCGCCGGATTTGTCGTATTTCGCCGCCCGCCGCATCAGCCGCGTGGCCAGTGCGGCGGCATCCAATGGTGCCTCCACCTGCCAGGCTGCCACCTGTTCAATCAGATTGAGCAGCATCCGCCCGTCCCCATCGGCCATGGTCTGCAGTGCATCGCGGGCCTCAGACTGCAGCGGCAGGGCGCGGCCCAGTTCGGCTTCGGCCCTTTGGGTCAGATGCTCCAGATCGACCAGCGACAGCCGCTCCAGCACCAGCACCTGCGAGCGTGACAACACCGCGGAGTTCAGCTCAAACGACGGGTTTTCCGTGGTCGCGCCCACCAGCAGGATGGTGCCATCCTCCATATGGGGCAGAAACCCGTCTTGCTGGGCTTTGTTGAAGCGGTGGATTTCATCGACAAACAACAGGGTGCCCTGCCCGTTGTCGCGACGGATCTTG
>NZ_JAJDWC010000033.1 GCF_022825805.1 Phaeobacter sp. | reverse complement strand
CTCAGGCGTATCGGAGCCAGAACCTTCGACCAGATGTTCGACGCGCTTGCCGAAGTCTGCGACCTCTTCACCCCAGACGAATGCTACAACTACTTCTGCGATGCAGGATATGCCTCAACATAAGGGCTCAATGCATTAGGCTAACCGGTGTTTCTGGCGGCCCGGTGTTTATGACGGCTCTGTGCCGCCTGTCACTTTTCCAAAAAATACTCCCGCCCGATGCCCGGCAGGCGGCTTTGCCGCTGAGGGGGCAGCCGACGGGAGCAAATCATATGTGCCACGGCAATGGGCCGTGGCGGGAAAGACTTAGGCAGTCAGGCCTTCGGGCTCTTCCAGACCGTTGGCACGGCAGCAGGCGGTGACGGTGTTGGCCAGCAGGCAGGCAATGGTCATCGGACCAACGCCACCCGGCACCGGGGTGATGGCCCCTGCCCGTTCGGCGCAGCTTGCGAAATCGACATCGCCAACCAGCTTGTTCTTGCCGTCGCGTTCGATCCGGTTGATGCCCACGTCGATCACGGTGGCGCCTTCCTTGATCCAGTCGCCCGGCACCATTTCAGGGCGGCCCACAGCGGCAACCACGATATCGGCCCGGCGCACCACCTCTGGCAGATCCTTGGTGCGGGAATGCGCGATGGTCACGGTGCAGCTGTCGCCTAGCAGCAATTGCGCCATCGGCTTGCCGACGATGTTGGAGCGACCGATCACAACCGCATCCATGCCGGACAGCGACCCGTGGTAGTCGCGCAGCATCATCAGACAGCCCAACGGTGTGCAGGGCACCATGGACTTCTGACCGGTGCCCAACAGGCCCACGTTGGAGATGTGGAAGCCATCCACGTCCTTTTCAGGCGCGATGGAGTTGATGATCAGATCTTCGTTCAAATGGCCCGGCAGCGGCAGCTGAACCAGAATACCGTGCACCGCAGGGTCGTTGTTCAACTGATCAACAATCGCCAGCAGATCCGCTTCGGATGTATCCGCGTCCAGTTTGTGCTCAAAGGAGTTCATGCCCGCTTCAACGGTCTGTTTGCCCTTGGAGCGCACATAGACCTGGCTTGCGGGGTCTTCGCCCACCAGAACCACCGCAAGACCCGGGGTGATGCCGTGATCATCCTTCAGGCGGGCAACGTGACCTGCCACCTTGTCACGCACGCTGGCGGCAAACGCCTTACCATCAATAATGTTAGCTGCCATTGATTTAGTCCTCTTTTTGCGACCCGCTGCCGGTGACGCCTTACTCCTCGCGGATCACCCGTGCTTCACGGGCAATCGACCATTCCACCAGTTGCCGCCAGATCACTTCGATCAAATCAGGATCGAGCCCTTTGGCAGCTGCAGCGGTCCGGGCATTCATAACCACCTCTTCGACACGATCCGGGATCCGGGCTGGCCAGCCATTCTCCGTCTTCAGCGCGATGGCGCGATCGATATAGCTGGCCCGTTCAACCAGCAATGCAATCAAATCGCGGTCCAACCGGTCGATCTGTCGCCGCAAAGCCGCCATGTCGGCGCAGGCCTGCGGTGGGTGTCGTTCAGTCATCTCTCAAAACTCCTACGGCCCGAGGAACTCCCCGGGCCGCAGATTGCGCATATTGCGCTTTAGAACAAGCCTTCGATCTGGCCTGCGTCATTCAGTCGGATCGATTCCGAAGCTGGTTTGCGCGGCAGACCCGGCATGGTCATGATTTCACCGCAGACAACCACGATGAAGCCCGCACCAGCGGACAGGCGCACTTCGCGAACCGGAACCGAATGGCCGGTGGGCGCGCCGCGCAGGTTTGGATCGGTGGAGAAGGAGTATTGGGTCTTCGCCATGCAGACCGGCAGGTTGCCGTAGCCCGCGTCTTCCCATTCCTTCAGCTGGTTGCGGATTTTCTTGTCCGCCAGCACCTCGTCCGCACGGTAGATGCGCTTCGCGATGGTTTCGATCTTCTCGAACAGCGGCATGTCGTCCGGGTAGATCGGCGCGAAGTTTGCAGAACCGCTGTCGACGATCTCGACAACTTTTTCCGCCAGCGGCGCGGAGCCTTCGGAGCCCAGCTCCCAGTGACGGGACAGGACCGCTTCGACGCCGTGTTCGCCACAGTAGTCTTTGACCGCCTGGATTTCCGCGTCGGTATCGGTGACGAAGTGGTTGATCGCAACCACAACAGGCACACCAAACGACTTCACGTTTTCGATGTGACGGCCGAGGTTTGCACAGCCGGAGTTCACGGCTTCGACGTTTTCTGCACCCAGATCCGCCTTGGCAACGCCACCGTTCATCTTCATCGCGCGCACGGTTGCAACCAGAACAACCGCGTCGGGCGCGATGCCTGCCTTGCGGCACTTGATGTTCATGAACTTCTCAGCACCCAGGTCAGCACCAAAGCCCGCTTCGGTCACGACATAGTCAGCGACTTTCAGGGCGGTTTTGGTTGCGATGACCGAGTTACAGCCGTGCGCGATGTTGGCGAACGGGCCGCCGTGCACGAAGGCCGGGTTGTTTTCCAGGGTCTGCACCAGGTTCGGCTGCATCGCGTCTTTCAGCAGAACGGTCATTGCGCCTTCTGCTTTGATGTCGCGGCAGTACACAGGTGTTTTGTCGCGGCGGTAGGCCACGATGATGTCACCCAGGCGCTTCTCCAGATCCGACAGATCGGTTGCAAGGCAAAGGATCGCCATGACTTCGGAAGCCACGGTGATGTCGAAACCTGTTTCACGTGGGAAGCCGTTGGACACGCCACCCAGCGACGCGGTGATCTGACGCAGAGCGCGGTCGTTCATGTCGACCACACGGCGCCATGCAACACGACGGATGTCGATTTCGCACTCGTTGCCCCAGTAGATGTGGTTGTCGATCATTGCCGACAGCAGCGAGTGTGCGGATGTGATCGCGTGGAAGTCACCGGTGAAGTGGAGGTTCATTTCCTCCATCGGAACAACCTGTGCGTAACCGCCACCTGCTGCGCCACCCTTCATGCCGAAGTTCGGGCCGAGCGACGCTTCGCGGATACAGATCATCGCATTTTTGCCAATGCGGTTCAGACCGTCACCCAGACCAACGGTGGTGGTGGTTTTGCCTTCACCTGCGGGGGTCGGGTTGATCGCCGTCACCAGGATCAGCTTGCCGTCTGTCTTGTCCTGAACGGAGTTGATGAACTCCTGGCTCACTTTTGCCTTGTCGTGGCCGTAGGGCAGAAGGTTTTCGCTGGAAATGCCGATCTTTTCGCCGATTTCCTGGATGGGACGCTTCTGCGCCTCGCGGGCGATTTCGATGTCCGACTTGTAGCTCATGTCAGAGTTCCTGAATGTTGAGGTCGCAAATGATGACGGCACAGACGTGCCGGTTTCCCGCCAGACTTAGCCCTTCTGCGACATTCGGTGCGCGTGATTTCCGACATGATCGGTCATTGAAACGGCGTTCGATCACACTAGCACGGGGTTGTGATCGCCGATGCTGACGCTTTGACGCCTATTGGCTACACCGCCCGGCGACTCACGGAGACCAGGCTGGCTGGTCCGGCACAAACAGGCGCAGGCTCTGCCCCAGTTCGAGCCTGCCGGGCCGTTCAACCCAGGCCATGACACCGCGCCGCCCCTTTGCTGCGGGTTTGAATTTCGCACCGAAGCCTTTGTGATCCTTTTCAATTTCCTTGCCCGGAAAAATACAGGGACGGTTTTCCAGATCCACGGTCAGGGTCACCCCATCAGGCCCCTGCAAGCGGCTGGAGGGCGGCAGATGGCTCAGATCAGGGATGCCGCGCAGGACCAGCGTTGCCCCAAGATAGGTGGGATCCAGCTCTGCCATCCCCATCTCTTGCGCGATCAACTCCAGATCCTCTTGCGACAGAATGCTGAGCTGGCGCAGGTTGCGGATCTCCGTGCCGGCCGGATGCAGGTTGCGAACACGACCGCAGGCTTGGCGCTGTTCGCCATAATGCCGCTCACCTTCGATGCCCGCATAGGTCAGATCCAGGCGCGCCCCCGCCTTGGACCGCAGCCCAACCGTGGCCTCCGGCACATGGCCCAGCCAGACAATCTCGCCTTGGAAATCCGTTTCCTTCAAAATCGGCATCGCACCTCTCCAAACCTGAAATAACAGCCGTACCATAGGCCGCGGAGGCAGGCTCGCAACTGAAAAACCCGACCTCAGAAGAGATCGGGTTTCTCGCATGTCAGATGTGATCGGTCAGGATCAAGAGGACGGCTCCGGCTCCATCCCTGCCTCTGGCGGGGATTTCTTCGGCTTGGCCTTCGGGATCGCTGTCACCGAGGTCGCGCCGGTGTCGCTGTCGCCGCTTTCGCCATCGTCAAACTGCGGCGGCTCGCCCCGCATCACGCGCTTGATCTCGTCACCTGTGAGCGTTTCATACTCCAAGAGACCCTGGGCCAAACGCTCCCATTCCTCGTTCTTGTCCTTCAGGATCTGCAGCGCCTGATCATAGCCCTGCTGGATGAAGCGTTTCACCTCTTCCTCGATCAGCTCTTTGGTGTTGGCCGACACCGAGAACCCGGCGGTATTACCAGAATACCCCTCAGCTGCCTCGCGGTAGTCGATGTTGCCGACCTTGTCGGACATGCCCCACTGCAAGACCATCGCCCGCGCCAGAGCCGACGCCTGCTGGATGTCACCAGCGGGACCGTTGGACACGTGGTCTTCGCCATATTTGATCACTTCGGCCGCTTTGCCGGCCATGGTCATGGCAAGCTTCTGCTGACATTCATCACGGTGATAATTCAGGCGATCCATCTCCGGCAGGGACACAACCATACCCAGGGCACCGCCACGCGGGATGATGGTGGCCTTATAGACCGGATCACACAGCGGCAGCTCCAGGCCGACAACGGCGTGGCCCGCTTCGTGATAGGCAGTTTTTTCCTTTTGATCCTGCGTCAGCACCATCGAGCGACGCTCGGCCCCCATCATCACCTTGTCTTTGGCGGATTCGAAATCCTCCATCGTGACAAAACGACGACCAACACGCGCAGCCATCAGCGCCGCTTCGTTGACCAGGTTGGCCAGATCCGCACCGGAGAAACCAGGCGTACCACGGGCAATGATGCGCAGATCCACGTCCGGACCCAGCGGGGTCTTGCGAGCATGTACGCCCAGGATCTTTTCACGACCTTTGATGTCGGGGTTGCCAACGGTGACGTTACGGTCAAACCGGCCCGGACGCAGCAATGCCGGGTCCAGCACGTCTTTGCGGTTGGTGGCCGCCAGAATGATGACGCCTTCGTTGGCCTCGAAACCATCCATTTCCACCAGAAGCTGGTTCAATGTCTGTTCGCGCTCGTCGTTACCGCCGCCATAACCGGCGCCACGATGGCGGCCCACGGCGTCGATTTCGTCGATGAACACGATGCAAGGTGCGTTTTTCTTGGCTTGTTCGAACATGTCACGGACACGGGAGGCACCCACACCCACGAACATCTCCACAAAGTCGGAACCGGAGATGGTGAAGAATGGCACACCGGCTTCGCCTGCGATGGCCCGCGCCAGCAGCGTCTTACCTGTACCCGGAGGGCCCACCAGCAACGCGCCTTTGGGGATCTTGCCACCAAGGCGGCTGAACTTCTGCGGGTTGCGCAGGAACTCGACGATCTCTTCCAGCTCTTCTTTGGCCTCATCGATGCCAGCGACATCGTCAAAGGTCACGCGCCCATGCTTTTCGGTCAACATCTTGGCCTTGGATTTGCCAAAACCCATGGCGCCGCCTTTGCCGCCACCTTGCATGCGGTTCATGAAATAGATCCACACACCGATCAGCAGCAGGAAGGGCAGCAGCGTCAACAGGAACGACTGGAAGCCGGACTGCTGCTGCTTTTCTGCACGAACAGGAATGTTGTTTTCGATCAGCAGCGATGTCACCTCGGCGTCGCCAGGTTTGATCGTAATGAAGCTCTGATTGTCTGAGGTGGTGTAACGAACCTGTTCGCCATCCAGCGTCACCTGATTGACGTTGCCGTTCTCTACGGCCGCGACAAAATCGGAAAAGGTTCTTTCTCGGCTCTGCATCGTGTTGCTGGATCCGCTGAACAAATTGAACAGCGCCAAAACCAGTACGAACAGAACAACCCAGAATGCAATATTGCGTACGTTGCCCAAGGACAGTCTCCCAAAATGCAAGACGCAGCGAACCGGCGCCTTCGTTGTCCCTTAAAATAGGGATCCTTCGATAAGGTTCAATGCGATAAAAGTGATGCGAAGAACTCTTCTGCCTTGCGCACCGGTTCTGCGCGCCACCCATTGGCCTGCCCCGCCAACGGCGCGGCCACCAAATCATCGCCCCGCCACACCGCCGGTGTGGTCTCCAACACCGGGGTCGGAATGGTGCGATCACGCAGTGCGGCGCATGTTTTCAGCCCCGCGACACCCAGCGCGCGGATCTCGCAACCTGTCGCATCGCCACCATAAACACGCCACCGGCGGTCCCAAACCGCACCAGGCGCAACGGCCATCTTTGCCAGGGGCTTCAGCTCGCGGGTGATCCAGCTGCGTTTGGCGCGGGACACGATACGACACCCCGCCAAGGTGAAAGAGCCACCCTGCCGGATCGCCAGTTTCGCCAATCCCATCGGATCGCGCCGCGGCGGATGGTCGCCGCCTGCGATCCATTGGAACGCCCGCACCAGCAGGCGGTGGGCAATTTCATCCGGCAGCGTGCGAAACAGGCGCGAATCGACCACCAGGGCCTCGTCACGCACCTCCACCATGTCGCGAGCAGCCAGAAACGTGTACCAATCCAAGGCTTCACGGGCCGCACCAAGGTTGTGGGCAACCGATGCAAGCCGGTCCACTGTCAGCCCGATGGGGGCCAAAGCCTCCATCGCCTGACGGATGCGCACCCGTTCAAACCGGGTGTCACTGTTGCTTGGGTCTTCGGCCCAGGTCACGTTTTTGGCCCGCAGATAGTCGCGCAGCTGTGCCCGCGTAATGTCCAGCATCGGGCGCACCAGCGAAATGCCATCCTGCGCGCGCGACCGTGGCATCGCAGCCAGGCCTGACACACCGGCCGCACGGCCCAGGCGCATCAGCAGGGTTTCCGCCTGATCATCCGCAGTATGCCCAAGTGCAAGCGTGGTCAGGTCATGGCTGCGCGCCCAGTTGATCAACAGCGCATATCGGGCCCTGCGCGCCTCCTCCTGCAGATTGCCACCTGCGGGGTGATCGCGCCATTGCAGCACATCGTGGCGCGCACCAAGGCTCTGTGCTGCCTCGGCGACCAGCGCCGCCTCCTGCTGCACCTCTGGGCGCAACCCATGATCCACCGTCGCCACATAAAGACCAACACCGAGATCCGCAAAACAATCATGCAGCAGATACAAGAGCGCCATGGAATCGCCGCCCCCAGAGACGGCCACCCCCAGATGTTCCGGGAGATTGGAGCGAAACTGCCGCCGGATGAGCGCGTGGATATCGCTGTCTGCCCGGGCCAAGGCTCAGCTGCAGGCCAGTTTGCTGCGCTCGATCTGCGCCGCGCTCACCGCGGCCGAGCTGGGAAACCGGCTGGAGACTTCGGCAAGGGTGACGCAGGCCTGACTGGTTTGCCCCAATCGACCCAAGGCCGCACCCAAAGCAACCAGCGCATCTGGCGCGGTCTGTCCCGAAGGGCTGGCCGAAAACGCCGCCAGATAGGCCCGTGCTGCTTCGCGCGTGTCGCCCAATCCATCGAGGGATTTGCCGCGGTTGAACTCCGCCGCTGGGGTCAGGGGACTGCCGGGATACGCGAGGGTAAAGGCAATGAACTGATCTGCGGCCGCTTGGAATGAGCCAGCTTCAAAGGCTTCTTTTGCCGCATCAAAATCGCGCTGTTCGGCCACGGCAAGCTCCTGATCAGTCGGCAGGGTCGCAAGGCCGCTGTTGGCGGTGCCGCCCCCAGCCGCAGGATTGGTCGCGGCTGCCGTGTCAGCGCCCGCAACCGTGCCATTACCCGCCTGGCCATCACCCGCCTGCCCATCAACCACCTGGCCGTTTCCCGCCAGCCCAGTCTCCGCTTGCGTGCCGCCTGTCTGCGTCTCGCCCGATGCTGTGCCCGGCAGATCCGCCGCGCCAAGCGTTGTGGTCTCTCCCAGCTGGGAAATGTCGCCGCCTTCCAGCTCGACCAGACGGAACTCCAGATCCCCGATCCGATTGGTGCCATCCTGCACCACACGGTCGACCCGGAACGACAGTTGTTCGGTCTGCGCTGTCAGCCGTTGCAGCTCTGCCTCGATCGCGCCCACCCGATCCAGAACGCTGTTGCCGCCCAGGTTCGCCTGCGGGCTGCCAGTGGTCGACAATTCACGCTTCAGCCGTTGGATATCGACATAGAGCAGCGTCAGCTCCTGACGAATGTCAGCGAGGGTCTGCTGATCCGGCGTTTGCGCCTGCGCGCGCACAGGGGACAGCGCCAGCGCGGCAACCAGACCCAATGCAATCCATAGCGCCTTTGATGAAAACTTCACGGATCCAGCCCCTTTCATCATCGATTATCCAGTCCCAGTTTACCCGGTCAATCCGCCAGCCAGGACAGTCACCGCACGGCGGTTCTGCGCATAGCAGGCTTCGTTGGAGCAGATTTCAACCGGTCGCTCTTTGCCAAAGCTCACCACCTTGAGGCGGCTGCCAGCGATCCCTTGTGAAATCAAGAATTCCCGCGCGGCATTGGCGCGACGTGCGCCCAGAGCAAGGTTATACTCCCGCGTGCCCTGTTCGTCTGCGTGACCCTGAATGGTGACAATGAAATCGGGATTGGCCGTCAACCAGCGCGCCTGTCCGACCAGTGTGGATTTCGCCGCTTCCGACAGGCTGGACTGATCCACCGCAAACAGGACCCGGTCGCCGACTTCCTGCTGGAAATATGCAGGGCTCTGCGGATCCAATGCGCTGCCTGCGCCCAGCCCCGCGGCCCCAGGACCACCAACGCCCGCGGCATCGTCCCAGGGGTTGCCCGTGCATGCGCCAAGCGCCAAGAGCGCAGCCACCAAAATACCGTTCTTCAAACCACTCATGCTCTCTGCCTCATCCCATTCCCTGTTGTTGCACCAAAACTATCATAGGGCCGGTGCGGGTGCCACTTTGCTGTTTAGGCCGTTCTGCCGCTGGCCCTGCGTGCCGTATCCTGCTGCACAGATCCGGCGCTGGCCTTACTTCTGCAGCGGCGACCATGCCGGATCAGACGCCCCATCCGGCGTGCGCACCGGTTTCAGGTTGCGCCCTGAAATATCCACTGAATAGAGCAGCGCGCGGCCATTTTCGCCACGGGTTTCACGGGTGAACATGATCACCCGACCGTTGGGCGACCAGGTCGGCCCCTCATCCAGGAACGATGCCGTCAAAAGCCGCTCTTCGCTGCCGTCCAACCGCATGACACCGATGTGGAAGCGACCTTTGTTCTGTTTGGTAAAGGCCACCAGATCCCCGCGCGGCGACCACACCGGCGTGCCATAGCGACCCGATCCAAAACTGATCCGCCGAGCTTCCCCACCCGTCGCGGCCATCACATAGAGCTGGGGCGCGCCAGAACGGTCGCTTTCAAACACGATCTGACGGCCATCCGGTGAAAAGGAGGGTGCCGTTTCAATGGAGGGAGCGCTGGTCAGCCGCTGCCGTTGACCGGTCTCGATGTTGAGCGTGTAGATATCCGTGTTGCCGCCCTGCGCCTGCGAATAGACCACCGTGCGCCCATCAGGGGCAAACCTTGGCGCAAAGCTCATGATGCCCTCATCTGTGGACAACACCCGCCGTTGCACGCTGCCCACATCCAACACGTAGATCTGCGGCACTCCGCTTTCATAGCTGGTGTACAGCACCCGGTCGCCCGTGGGCGAAAAACGCGGCGCCAGCACGATGGCCGCGCTATTGGTCAGATACTGCACATTGGCGCCATCGTAATCCATAATCGCCAGCCGCTTGCGTCGGTCGTTTTTCGGCCCACTTTCAGAGACGAACACGACGCGGCTGTCAAAATAGCCGCTTTCGCCGGTGATGCGGCTGTAGATCACATCAGCCACCTTATGAGCCATGCGCCGCCAGCCATCTGTGGTGCCGGAAAACTGCAATCCCGTGCCCAACTCCCGCTCTGCAAAGACATCATAGCCTCGAAAGCGCACCGTCACCCGGTTGCCATTAACGCTCAGCCCGCCGGTGATCAGGGCCTGGGCGTTGATCGCCTTCCAGTCAGGAAAGCTGATCGGCGCGTCAAAGTTGTTGATCTTGGCAATCTGCGCCGAGGCCGGAATTTCGCGGAACAACCCCGTGCCGCTCAGGTCGGCGGCGATCACCCGGGACATCTCCCGCGCCAGCTCTGCCGCGGCGGGGGTTTCCGCCACAAAATCCGGCACTGCGTAGGGCAAAGGCTCAATGACACCATCCGTGATCTCGATCCGCAAAGGACCGTCCTGGGCCGCTGCAGTCTGTGCCGTTGCCATAAAGGCCGCCCCAACCAGGGCCGCGCCAATCGCGAGGCTCGCAAGATATGTCCTCATCTGATCCGCATCCTTTCGGGATTAAAGGTCATTTCGATATTACGCCACTGGGCGTATTTGTCAGACGGAAGTTGAAAACCGCTGGCACCACAGCGCAAAATCGCCCGTCGGGCTGCGCCAAAAGCCTGCGTCGCGGCTGCACCCGAACCGCCGGTGCTGGACAACAGGCGGATGCTTCCATCCTGCGGCCGCCCCTCCGGGCTGAGCGACACAGCCACAACAACCGTTGTGCGCAGCGCCTCAGACGACAGCGACCCCACGTTCCAGCATTTTTGCACCGCCAGCCGCAGCGCATCACGCTCGCCACTGGTGAGCGGCGGGCCAGAAGGCTCTGGCGCGATCACATCGGCACCCCCTGCGATGGCGGCAGCCAAGGCATCTTCGACCGCTGCAGCGCGATCCTCTGCGGGCTCTTCCGCAACCTCGGCCCTTGGTGGTTCGGGCGTCGGATCCGACACAGGCTCCGGGTCGGGTCGCCGTGGTCTGGATTGTGGGCGCAGGGAACGCGCAGGCGCGGCGCTGGCTCGTTGATCGTTCTCAGCTTCGATGTCTTCGGTCACGACCCGGTCATTCGCCGCGGCCTCTGCAGTCTGGTCCTGGGGCTGCTGCTCTGCCTCCTGGCCCTCGCCCGGTCCGATTTCGGGCTGCGCCACCTCATCGATGCGCACGTCCGGTTCTGGCGGCGCGATCGGTGTGGGCGCAACACGGTCAGCGGGACGCAACTGCGTGGTCTCGGCCACATCCGGCAGGATGGTCGCAGTATCCAGCGCATCCGACGGCACATCCAAAGGTGGTGGCGTTTCCGCAGGCTCCGCTGGAACCGGCTGTGGCGGCACTTCGGTCACTTCGCGATCAGGCGTGGGCGGCGCGACGGGCTCCGGTGGCTGCACGCTGGGTACTGCCGGATTTGCCTGCGGCCGCAACTCGGGCGAAGGTTCGGTATCGGGCGGGGTCAAGGCCGCGGCCTCCGCGCCGATCTCCGGTGCTGCGCGTTGCTGGGTCAGGCGTTCAAACGCCTGCTCAGAGATCAGCGACACTTCCTGAACCGTCACAGGTGGTGGCGCAGAAGAAAACCATCCGCCAACAGCCACCCAGCCTGCCAACAACCCGTGGCCTGCGAGGGAGATTTTGGTTCCGGTTTGCACGTCCGTGCCTCACCTACTGGTCGCTGCTAGGGGCAGAGCCATCAACAGCCGCGCCATCAACAACTGCACCATCAAGACTTGTGCCGTCAAAGCGCGGGCCACCCTGATCGGTGACCAAGCCGACACTGGAAAACCCACCGGCATTGAGCGCACCCATGACCTGCATCACCGCCTCATAGGCAATGGCACCATCGGCCCGCAAAAACACCTGATCTGATCGCCGCTCTGCTGCGATCGCCCGCAGCCGCACCACCAATTCCTCCGGATGCACCACCGTGGTCTGGATCTGGATTTCCCCGGTCGCCGTCATCGTAACGGTCAACGGCTCTTCTTCTTCGCCGGGCAAGGCGCCTGCCGCGGTCTTGGGCAATTCGACCGGCACGCCAACCGTCAGCAAGGGCGCCGCCACCATAAAGATGATCAGCAATACCAGCATCACATCCACAAAGGGAGTCACATTGATTTCCGACATGGGCCGCGCCCGGCTGCGCCGCCGCCCCCGGCGTCGTCCATTGGCCGCATTGGGTTGAACCGAGGCGCCCATGGGTCAGGAATCCAACTGCCGACTGAGGATGGTGGCAAATTCATCCGCAAAGGATTCATAGCTGCCGATGATGCGGTCGCTATCCGCGCTCAGCTTGTTGTAGAAAATCACCGCCGGGATCGCGGCCAGCAGGCCCAAACCAGTCGCCAAAAGCGCCTCGGCAATGCCCGGCGCCACAACGGCCAGGTTGGTGTTTTGCTGCTCGGCAATCTCGATAAAGGCGTTCATGATGCCCCAGACCGTCCCAAACAGGCCGACAAATGGCGTGGTCGAACCAATGGTCGCCAGGATCGACAGGCCACTGGTGATCTGATCGCTTTCCTTGGCAATCGCCACATCCATGGAACGTTCGATCCGGGACTGCGCCCCTGCAATCAACGCGCCATCCGTGCGGTGGCTGCGCCGCCACTCTGTCATGCCTGCCGCAAAAATCCGCTGCGACTGTCCCCGCGGCTGCGGCCCGATATCATCATAGAGCCCATCCAACGGCTCCCCGGACCAGAAAGCGCGATCAAACTCCGCTGCCTCGCGGCGCGCCTGACGATAATTGATCAGCTTCTGCACGATGATCCCCCAGGACCAGATCGAGGAGGCCACCAACATGATCATCACCAATTTCACGGTGAGGGTCGCGCGCTCGAAAAGACCCCACATGGAGAAATCAATCTCCTGCGCCAACGCCAGCGTTTCTGCTTCCATGGACCTGCTCTATCTTTTGCCCGCTCGACTGTGTCGCGACACGACGCCGCGCATCTCGGCCGGTTATTGTCGGTTTTATGGCTTTGATGTGGCAAAAGGCTAACGGAGTTCAACCGCAAAAGCCAAATGAAACAGGTGTGAACCGCGCAAATGTTACAGCAATGCGCGAATCTCTGCCGGCAACCGCAGCGGCGCGCCGCTCTCTGCGTTGACGCAAACAACCGTGACATTGGCACGAAACAGCACGGTTTCTCCACGCCAGACCTGCTGGTGCAGCATCAGCCGCGCAGGTGTCACATTGGTGATGTCGGTGGTGACCAGCAGATCTTCGTCAAACTTGGCCGGTGCGAGGTAATCGGCCTCAATCCGCCGCACCACCCAGATCAGCCCCGCCTCGCGCATGGCGTTCTGATCATTGCCCAGGTTGCGCACCCAATCGCTGCGGGCGCGCTCGATGAAGCGCAGATAATTGGCGTGATAGACGATGCCGCCCATATCGGTGTCTTCGTAGTAGACCCGCAGGGCAAAGCGATGCGCCGGTGTCGCTGCTGCGGCCTCCGCTGGGCCGCTCGTGGGATCCGACAGGTCCGACATCACGACCCTGACCCTGCCGATCCGGCATCTGCCGAGGACGCCGCAGATCCATCCTCAGAAGCTTCCGCCGCAGGGATTTCGATCGGCGACTGCAAGCGGGCAAACAGGCGCAGCGCGTGGGACGGGTCGACCGCCGCGACCGGCAACATTCGATCATAGGCGGCAGCAACTACTCCGGCGATATCGGGCCGCAAAATGGTCGCGCCACTCTCCGGGATCACAGCGAGCGGCGACATCTCGGCAAAAGCTTTGTCTCCCCACATCAGGATCGACTGCACCGCCTGGGTCAGCGCCAAGGTCTCCGCAGGCAGTTTTGCCATGGCACCAGACATCCGCAGAAAAACAAAACAGGCCTGGATCGCGCCATGATCATCAAATCGAAAGGCGCGGTACTGGCTCGCATCGGCCTCTTGCAAACGGGTCACCACATCGCCCAGATCCGGGATCAGACGATCCAGATCCGGCACCGCCAGCAGCTCATCCCACTCCCGGAAGAAAAAGAACATCAGATTGGAGCCCAGCTCCGGATCGGTCTCGGCCATCTGATGCCCCGCAAGGGTGACCACCGCCTCAATCGCGCCTTTCACAACGCCCAGCGTTTCATCTGCGACGCCAAACACAATCGGCGCAATCGGGCGACCCCAACGGGCAAACGCATAGGACCCATCAGGACGGGTGAACAGGGCTTCAATTTCACTCGGGCTCATCATGGTCTCCTCTGCGCGCGCCGCCTTCCGCTGCCGTTTAATGCCCGCTTGTCGTCCCGACAACAAGCCTGGTGGTTCTGCCACCGCCTCTCCGCATTTGCACGAGGATACACCCACCTCGGCCGACTTGGCTTGCCGGCGCCACCTTGGCGGTCATGACTTTCCGCGCCGGGCTTCCTCTTGCCAAAAATATCCCCGCTGGAGGCCGCGTCGCAGCTTGCTGCGGCGCGCATGACATTGGCAAAAATAGGTCAACCTATCTGACGGAATGTTTCGCGTGCGAAACATATGCTAAAATTGACTCTAATTTTTCAAATCAATCTTAACGCTTTGCACCCCTTTTGCCCTGTCAGCATAAAAGCAGCGCAACACGTCCGCGGCGGAGCCATCTCGCAACAATCATCGCTGTTTCCAACATCAGGCGCAGACCCGGCGCCCGAGGGCTGCCTCACAGCAACAGATCGCCCTGACTGCGCGGGGGTTGCAGGCCGAGATGCGCCCAGGCTTTATGCGCCAACATGCGGCCACGCGGCGTGCGCTGAATCAGACCCTGCTGCAAGAGATAAGGCTCAATCACCTCTTCCAGCGCATCTCGGCTCTCGCTCAAGGCCGCCGACATGGTTTCTATGCCCACAGGGCCACCGCCATAGTTCTCGGCGATCATCCGCAGATACCGCCGGTCCGCCCCATCCAGACCCAATTGATCCACCCCCAAACGGGTCAAGGCGCCATCAGCCAGCTCGCGGGTGATCTTACCGTCGCCTTCAACCACAGCAAAATCCACCACACGGCGCAGCAATCGGCCCGCGATCCGTGGCGTGCCACGGGCGCGGCGCGCAATTTCGCGGGCGCCGTCATCATCCGCGGGGGTGCCAAGTTTGCGGGCGTTGCGGCTGACGATCTCGAACAGCTCGTCCACCGTATAAAACTGCAACCGGGTCGGGATGCCAAAACGGTCCCGTAAAGGCGTCGTCAACAGACCCATACGAGTGGTCGCGCCCACCAGCGTGAAAGGCTGCAACTCGATCCGCACGGTCCGCGCGGCGGGCCCCTCACCGATCACCAGATCCAGCTCAAAATCTTCCATCGCGGGATACAGCACTTCTTCCACCGCAGGGTTCAGACGGTGAATCTCGTCGATGAACAGCACGTCGCGCGCTTCCAGGTTGGTGAGGATCGCGGCCAGATCGCCCGCTTTGGCCAGCACCGGACCAGAGGTCATGCGGAAATTCACCCCCAACTCCCGCGCCACGATCTGCGCAAGCGTGGTTTTGCCGAGCCCGGGCGGGCCATGAAACAACGTGTGGTCCATCGCCTCGCCGCGGCGACGGGCGCTTTCGATAAAGACGCGCAGATTGGCGCGGGCTTCGGCCTGACCGATGAATTCGCCCAGACCCTGCGGGCGCAGGGCGCGATCGGTGTCTCCGGCACTGTCTTCGGGCAACGGTGCAGGGCGAAGCGTGGGGTCGGCATCAATCATGGCAGCGTTTTCTCGCAATTGTTTGGTCCGGGCAAAGACCGGGCTGCGCCCAACCCGCTCCGTGATCCAGCGCGAAACAGGAAAGCGCTGCGCAGACAGCCATGCTCCGGTGCTGTTCTAATAGGTGCCATCATCACCCTTTCGGCGCCAGCAGACGCAGGGCGGCACGGATCAGCTCGGCCTCATTGGCGTCGGGATAGGTGGCCGCAGATTCGGCAACCGCCGCCGCCGCATCAGAGGAACCATAGCCAAGGTTGCCCAGTGCCGAAAGCGCCCCGGCAGAGGCGGCAGCCGCCCCTGTTGGTGCCTTGGGCGGGGCTTTGCGACGTGTGGGTTTCGCGGCTGTGGCTTCGGGCGCAGGCTCCACCACATCCAGATCCGGGCCGTCCATCGCGTCCGCCACTGTGCCGCCCATGGCCATCACGCCCGGTGCCTTATCCTTCAGGTCCAGCACGATGCGCTGCGCCGTTTTGGGGCCCACCCCTTTGGCCGCCTTCACCGCAGCCCAATCGCCAAGCGCGATGGCACGGCTGACTCCATCGGGGCCAAGTGCGCCGAGAATGGCCAGTGAGACCTTGGCACCAACGCCCTGGACCGATGTCAGAAGCCGATGCCATTCTTTTTCCACAAGCGAGGGGAAGCCATAAAGCTGCATCAGGTCTTCGCGCACCACCAGATCGGTATAGAGCGCCACAGCTTCGCCCGCGCCGGGCAAGGCCGCCAGGGTGCGTTCGGAGCAGAACACAATATAGCCAACGCCGCGCACATCGATCAGCACATGGTCGGTGCTGCGATACTCCAACCGCCCGGTGAGTTTTCCGATCACGCGCGTTTCTCCTTTAGTTGACGCTGCTGGGTGCCGCCATAAAAGGCATGGCAGATGGCAATGGCCAGCGCATCCGCCGCATCTGCGTTTTTGGGCAAACAACCGGGCAATTGCAACTTCACCATATGCAGGATCTGCTCCTTGGCGGCATGACCAACGCCCACCACGGTCTTTTTGACCCGGTTTGGCGCGTATTCCCCAACCGGCAGACCGGCCTGGGCCAGCGTCATCAGAGCAACGCCACGGGCCTGACCGAGCTTCAGCGTGCCGGCGCCATCCTTGTTCACGAATGTCTGTTCGATGGCGGCCTGATCGGGGCGGTAGGCGGCAATGATCTCGGTGACCTGATTGTGCAGCGACAACAGCCGCTCGCCCAGATCGTCGCCATCAGAGGTGCAAACCCCGTTGGCGACATGGCTGAGCCGACTGCCCTGTGATTCGATCACGCCCCAACCGAGGTTCCGCAACCCCGGATCGATGCCCAAAATTCGCATGTCTGCCCATTCCTCGCCCGTCCAGACCGATTGTCGGCCTGCACCCGGCGTATCTCCGGGTGGTCATCTTTGTCGCAGGGATAGCACAAAACGCGAACATATCCAACCGCTTTCCCGCCCCAAGGGGGCCGTGTGAGCTGCCCGAAGACCCGCAAAGGTAGCGTCTTTTCGGCGCGAACGGGCAAAACCTATTCTGAATACGACCACCCACAATATTGAAACCGACATTCCCGCCAAAAGGCGAAAAAATGGCGCGAATTCCCTTGTTTTTATGGGCAATCAGCCATGCAATTTCTGCATATGACACATGCATTTTCAGCGATTGTCGCCGTCAAATTCCAACTCTATGTGCCGTTCATCGCACAGAGCGAACGATTCATTACAGAACTCGAAAGGACGAGGACATGGCCGCTTTTGATACCACCCGCACCACCTATGGCTCCGGCAACCTGTTTGGCCGTGTCGCCGCAGTGATTGGCGCCGTTGCTTCCACCGTTGTCGATTGGAACGACGCACGGATGACCCGCAACACGCTGAACAAACTGACCGACCGCGAACTGGCCGATATCGGCATGATCCGCAGCGATATCGACGCTGTCGCGACTGGCCGTCCGCTTGGCTAACCCTCCCCTGGGCTAACCCTGAGCTAACCCTGAGCTAACCTCGGGCTAACGCCGGGATCCGGCCAGCTTCAGGATCGCGGGCCACAAGCAGCGCCTGCGCCGTCCGCTGGCTGATTTATAGCTCCCTTGTTTCCAGCGACCCTGGCCCGTTCTCCCACGGGCCACCTCCTCCCTCGGGTGCTGCTGGAAACGAAGAACGCCGCCTCTTTACAGAGAGCGGCGTTTTCTTTTGGGTCCTGACATGCTGGCCGTTGCGACCAGATCAGGCCAGGATGCTGGCGGCTGGAACCCTGCTGCGTCGGACATAGCTGCGCGGTCGATGATCTGCGGATGCCCCCCAGCGCCCACAGACTGACCCGACAGCCTGCCCCTCTACCGCAGCACAGGTCCGATCTTTTCGGCGATGAACTGCGATACGGGATCGCGCTCCATCACAAAGGCGCCTGCCCGTTCAAGGGCCGTGCCCTCGCGCAGTTGCGCCACGCGAAAATCATAGCTTCCAAATCCAAGGGTTGCCAAAAGGAACCCTTTGAACAGGAAGAAGGCCGCGACGAAGAGGATCAGCGAGCGCCCGGAAATCCGGGACTGGATCCGCTTGGGTTTGACAACCACCAAACCATCGGCGCGGACACGTGCTGTGTACCCGCGTGACGCCATGGCCTCGTGCTTTCGCTCCAAACGATCCAGGCGAGCGTAAAAAGAGTTGCTCTGTTCACCCATACCAAACCTCGCAATGGCTCCCACCATCCGCTGGTTAAAGCTTAGGTAGGTAATGCGTCGATTTTGGGGCGCATCGTTAAAATGCTCAACAAAGTTGAACGAATTACGGCGTTTTCTGCAAAATCAGCGTGGTCCAGTCACCAATGGAGGTGCTTCGCACCAGATTGGTTCCATTCTGTGCATAAACAGCGATGACCTCTTCGGCCTGATCGTTTAGCAAACCGGACAGAATCGCATATCCTTCGGGACGCAGATGCGCCGCCATATCCGGCGCCAGAGCCACCAGCGGGCCTTTCAGGATGTTGGCAAAGATCAGATCAAACGGCGCGGCAGCAGCCAATGCGGGCGCGTCAAAGCCTGCCGCTTCCAGACAGTGGACGCGGCCTTCCATGCCGTTGGCTTTCAGATTGGCTTCGGCCACATCCACAGCGACCTGATCGATGTCGCTGGCCAAGATCTTTGCGTCCCACACCCGCGCGGCGGCCATCGCCAACACCGCGGTGCCGCAGCCGATGTCTGCGACGGTGTCGGCCTTGAACCCTTCGGTCATCAATTCGTCCAGCGCCTTCAGGCAACCCAAGGTGGTGCCATGGTGGCCGGTGCCAAACGCCATCGCGGCCTCGATCAGCAGCGGGATCCGATCGTCAGGGACCTTATCTGCGTCGTGGCTGCCATAAAGAAAGAACCGACCGGCCTCCACCGGGGCCAATTCACGGCGCACATGGGCGACCCAATCGGTTTCGGGCAATTCGGAGATCACGAAAGGTTGGGCGTCAAACATCGTGGCCAACAGCGCCAGCCCCGCCTCATCCGGGGTTTCGAGGAAGTAGCCACCAACCTCCCACAGACCGGAGCCGTCCTCGACCTCGAAAACGCCAAGACCGGTGGGTTCCGGTGCCAGGCGTTCCATGGCCTCGCCGAGTGCTTCGGCGGCAGCTTTTCCGCTGAGGGTGGTGAGCGCTGTAAAGGTCGGCATGTTTGTCTCCGCACAAAGGTTGCCCTGCGGGTAGGCTGCTCTGCGCCTTAGGTCAAGGGGCAGAGGTGTCGTTGTTGGCCTGCCGTTCCGGGATCAGTTGGCAGGCTCGGCGCGGCGCCATTGCGCAAAGATCGTCTCATTCCCCGGTTCCGGGTGGCGCGGGATCAACAGCGCCAGACACAGCGAGCCAAGCGCCATACAGGCCGCCAGGGCAAACACCGCCGCCGGGGAGACGACCCACAAGAGCCCCAGAAACACCGGCAGGAAGACCGCAGCGATGTGGTTGATGGTAAATGCCACGGCCGCTGTTGGTGCAATATCCGATGGATCGGCGATCTTCTGGAAATAGGTTTTCAGTGCCAGCGCCAGGGCAAACAGAATGTGATCCACCACATACAACACACCCGCCAGCATCACGCCCCAGCTGAACCAGTACAGCCCGCCGTAGGCCGCAAACACGATGGCAAGCCCCGCGTATTCAAAGACCAATGTCCGCCGTTCACCAAAGTGACCAACCGCGCGCCCCAAGAGCGGCGCCACCAGAATGTTGATGACAAGATTGATCAGGTACAGACCGGTGAGCTCATGAACGTCGAAGCCGAATTTTTCGACCATCATGAAGCCTGCAAAAACGACAAAGATCTGCCGCCGGGCACCGGCCATGAATTGCAGCGCATAATACAGCCAATACCGCCGCCGCAGGATCAGTTTCTTGGTCTGCGGATGGGGCGCGTCGAATTGCGGATAAGCGACCATGCAGAACAGCGCCAGACCCACGGTCAACCCGCCCGAGAGCATGAAGACCATATTGTAAGTCAGCCCCAAAGGCTCCCACAGCAGCGCGATCAGCCCGTAGACCACCAGGGTCGCGCCCGATCCGGCAGCAACCAACCATCCCAGGATCTGTGGCGCCCTTGCCTTTGGCAACCATTGCAGCTGCAGCGACTGGTTCACCGTTTCATAGTAGTGAAACCCGATCGAGCTGAGCAGGGTAACCACAAGAATGCCACCGAGGCTGGGAAACCAGGCAGTCACGGCGGTTGCGGCGCCGAGCATCGCCAAAGAGACCAGCCCCAACACCTGTTCGCGCACAAAGAGGATCACGGCGATCACACCGATGGCGAGAAAGCCCGGGATTTCGCGCACTGTGTGCAACAGACCGATGTCAGCGCCATCGAACTGGGCGGCCTCAATCACGAAGTTATTCAGCAGGGCAGACCATGTGTTGAAAGCAATCGGCATGGTCAACGCCATCACAAACAACAGCGCGGTGGGTCGGCGCCAAAATGGCAGCGCGCCAGCGGACTCGGTGGAAACAGGTTTAAACATAGCTTCGCTCTACGCCGATTGTGGCAGAGTGGCGAGCATAAAATCCCGCTGCACATAAGATCTGCGCTGATGCACGGGGGCCTGCTGCGAGATCAGAGGAAACTTTGCGGATCGATATCGACGCTCAGCCGCATATCACCTTTCAGGCGGACCGGCCGGATCCATTTCGAAATCGCATCCTGCAGCGGCACGCCTTTGGCGGCTTTGATCAGCAGACGCAGACGATGGCGGCCGCGAATGCGCGCAATCGGCGCCGGAGCCGGGCCGAACACCTGCGCCCCGATCTGGCGCAGCGGACCATCGTTGCGGGCAAGCGAAATCCCCAGATCGGTGACCGCAGGCAGATCGGGCCCCGACAGGATGATGCCCGCCATACGGCCGTAGGGCGGCATGCCCGCGGCCTGGCGTTCACGCGCTTCGGCCTGCCAGAATGCCTCCTCGTCGCCAGACAGGATCGCCCGGATCACCGGATGTTCTGGCTGAAACGTCTGCATCAGCGCCTCGCCCGGCTTTTCGGCCCGCCCGGCGCGCCCAGCGACCTGTCGCATCAGTTGAAACGTGCGCTCGGCGGCACGCAGATCAGCGCCCTGCAGCCCAAGGTCTGCGTCAATCACCCCCACAAGCGTCAGCAGCGGAAAATTGTGCCCCTTCGCCACCAGCTGCGTGCCCAAGACGATGTCGGCCTCACCAACGGCAATTTCTTCGATACGGGCCTTCAGGGCGCGGGCCGAACCAAAGAGATCGGAGGACAGAACAGCGATACGAGCTTCGGGGAACAGGGTCGCCGCCTCTTCGCCGAGCCGTTCGATACCCGGGCCAACCGGCGCCATCTTGCCCTCGACATGGCAGGTTGGGCAGACTTCCGGGACCGGTTTTGTCTCCCCGCATTGGTGACACATCAACCGTTTCAGGAACCGGTGCTCGACCATGCGAGCATCACAATGATCACAGGTGACATGGCCGCCACAGGCCCGACAGATCGTCACCGGCGCAAAGCCGCGGCGATTGAGAAACAGGAGCGATTGCTCACCCTTCTCCAGACGGGTGGCCATTGCCGCACGCAGGGTGGGCGAGATCCAGGTGGAGGGCGCGAGCTGTTCGGCACGCATGTCGATGGCGCGCATATCAGGCAGCACCGACGCCCCGAACCGGGATTTGAGATCAAGACGGTTGTATTTGCCCGCCTCCGCATTGGCCCATGTCTCCAGCGACGGGGTCGCAGAGGCCAATACCACCTGCGCCGAACACATCGCCGCCCGCAACACCGCCATATCGCGGGCATTGTAGCAGACGCCATCGTCTTGTTTGTACGAGGTGTCGTGTTCCTCATCCACGATGATCAGGCCAAGGTTCTGATAGGGCAGAAACAGCGCCGAGCGCGCGCCGATCACCAATTGCGCCTGCCCCTGTCCCACCATGCGCCAGACCCGGCGCCGTTCGGTCATGGTCGCGCCTGAGTGCCATTCCGCCGGGGTCGCCCCAAAGCGTTGCTCCACCCGTTTCAGGAACTCCGCCGTCAGGGCAATTTCCGGCAGCAGCACCAGCGCCTGACGCCCGGCCCGCAGCGCGGCGGCCACCGCTTCCAAGTAGACTTCGGTTTTGCCAGAACCTGTGACACCTTTCAGCAGCGTTGTGCCATAGCGCCCGCTGGCCACGCCCTGATCCAGTGCCGCCGCCGCTGCCGCCTGATCTTCGGTCAGGGATTTGCCGGGTCGATCCGGGTCTAGGCGCGGATAGGGCAGATCCCGCGGCGCGTCTTCCTCGCGCAGCACATCCTGTTTCACCAGGCCTTTGATCACCGAAGTGGTGACACCGGCCAAATCAGCAAGCTCTTTGGCGGTGAAGGCCAGACCACCATACTCTTCAACCGCATTGAGCACCCGCTGTCGCGCATCGGTCATGCGATCGGGCAGCGTTTGGGTCGGGCGCAGCACCTTGCGCATAGAGACCGGATCAGACAATCCCGGCGCCCGTGTTGCCAGACGCAGCATCGCAGGCAGCGGGGTCAGGGTGTAATCCGCTGATTTGGTCAGAAACTGGCGCATCTCATCGCGCATCGGGGCCACATCCAGCACACGGTTCACAGGGCGCAGTTTGGCCGAATCGAAATCGCCTGCGCCCGGCCCCCAGATCACCCCAAGAACCCGGCGCGGCCCCAGCGGCACCTCGACATAGGCACCCAGATGGCAACCGCCTTCTGGCGCGCGGTAGTCCAGAACGCGATCCAGCGGCTGCGTGGTCAGAACGCCAACCCTTTCGCCTTCGTGAAAAAATGCCTGCTCCTGCACGCGGTTCGCCTTTCGTTGTTGCACCTGGAGAGCCCGGAGCCCACCGCAGCCCGCCCGCGCCCCCGCTACGGGTCCGCCACGGGACCGTCGCAGGGACGTCACGGGGGTTTTTAAACCCTGCGCCTTCAGGTAAAGGCTAGCGCAAACGAGGCCAACCCATCCAGAGGACCCTAGCCGATGAAATTCTTCGTAGACACTGCCGAAATCGACGCCATTGCCGAGCTGAATGCACTGGGCATGGTGGATGGTGTGACCACCAATCCCTCCCTGATCAAGAAATCCGGTCGCGACATCATCGAAGTGACCAAGGAAATCTGTGATCTGGTCGATGGTCCGGTTTCCGCAGAGGTCACCGCAACCGATGCTGAAACCATGATCGCCGAAGGGCGCAAGCTGGTCAAAATCGCCGACAACATCGCAGTGAAAGTGCCGTTGACCTGGGACGGGCTGCAGGCGTGTAAGACGCTGACCGACGAAGGGCATATGGTCAATGTCACCCTGTGCTTCTCTGCCAACCAGGCGCTGCTGGCGGCCAAGGCAGGCGCAACCTTCATTTCGCCCTTCATCGGCCGTCTGGATGACATCAACCTGGATGGTATGGATCTGATCGCAGACATCCGCACCATCTACGACAACTACGGGTTTGAAACGGAAATCCTCGCCGCGTCGATCCGCAACGCAAACCATGTTCTGGAAAGCGCTCGCATCGGTGCCGACGTGATCACCGCCCCGCCTGCCGTGATCAAGGCGATGATCAACCACCCGCTGACCGACAAAGGCCTGGATGCGTTCCTGGCCGACATCAAAGCGGCCAACATCAAGATCCTGTAACGGCCAGAAACCGACGGTCAGAAACCGTTTCGCAATTAGCAAAGGGCGGCCTGTTTGGCGGCCCTTTTTCATGTCTGCGGATGCCATCGTGGGTTTGGCCAGACGCGGCGCTGCCGCGGTCTGATCGCGGCCGTAAATTTTTGCCACCATTCGTGGTTTCACATGTTATAACGCTCGCAAAACCCAGCAGAGGTCAAACAGAGCAGAACATGACTAAGACGGCAGAACTCGACGATAGCCTGCGTCAGGCGATCCTGGCGAAACCCGATGCGTTGCTGGATGATCAACGCGTCATGAATGCGCTGGTGAGCGCAAACGAACGGTCCATGGGCTCCAATATTGTCGACCTGCGCGGCATCGCGATGGAACGCATGGAGGCCCGGCTGGACCGGCTGGAGGACACCCATCGTTCGGTGATTGCGGCGGCCTATGAAAACCTTGCGGGCACCAATCAGATCCACCGCGCAGTTTTGCGGCTGCTGGATCCGATGGATTTCGAAAGCTATCTGGCCAATCTGGGCGGGGAACTGGCCGAAATTCTCCGTGTCGACAGTGTGACGCTGGTGTTGGAAACCGCCAACGCTGAGCAGGACGCGGGTCTGCAGCGGCTGGATCAGGTGCTGAAGATCGTAGAACCAGGGTTTGTGGCCCAGCATTTGCAGAGCCAGACCGGATATGACAGGCCCGACCGATCCGATCGGCAGGTCACGCTGCGCCAGCTGCACAGCGGTGCTGCGCGGATCCACGGCGAAAAGGCCGATTTCATTCGCTCCGAGGCCTGCCTGCGGCTGGATCTGGGCGAAGGTCGCTTGCCGAGCCTGCTGGTTCTGGGATCGGAAGATCCCCATCAATTCACCCCACAGCATGGCACCGATCTGCTGGCGTTTTTTGCTGGCGTGTTCGAACGCTCCATGCGCCACTGGCTGTCGTGAGCCGCGCCAGCTCATCGGCGCAGGCCCTGATGATTTCACCCGCGTGCCGGGATGCGTTGGAACAATGGCTTGCGCATCTCAGCGCCCTGCGGGATGCCGCCGAGAACACGCTGACCGCCTATCGCGGGGATGTGGTGGAGTTTTTGGCGTTCATGACCCAGCATTTTGGCGGACCGCAAGGTCTGGGCGCCTTGGCGGAGATCCACACCGCTGACATGCGTGCCTGGATGGCGGCCTCTCGCGCCACCGGCACCAGCGCCCGCTCGCTTGCACGCAAACTCTCTGCGGTCAAAAGCTTCTACACCTGGCTGGCCGACAGGCACGGGTTCGAACCAACAGCGGTGCTGTCCGCCCGCAGTCCGAAGTTTCAAAAGAAACTGCCCCGACCTCTGGCGCAGGATGCTGCGCTGGCGATGATCGAAACCGTGGAACATCAGTCCACGACCGATTGGGTCGCCGCCCGCGATGTGGCGGTTGTGACCTTGCTCTATGGCTGTGGCTTGCGCATTTCAGAGGCGCTCGGCCTCACTGGGGGCGACACCCCGCTGCCCAATGTGCTGCGCATCACCGGCAAGGGCGACAAAGAGCGGATTGTGCCGGTTCTGCCTGCCGCCAAAGCGGCGGTCGAACGCTACCTTCAGCTCTGCCCGTTTCCGGTGGAGCAGGACAAACCCTTGTTCCGTGGCGTGCGCGGTGGCGCGCTGAATGGGCGGATGATCCGCACCGCCATGGCCCAGGCGCGGGCCCAGCTGGGTCTGCCGGCAACCGCCACGCCCCATGCGCTGCGCCACAGTTTCGCGACGCATCTGCTGGAGGCAGGTGGCGATTTGCGCGCGATCCAGGAACTGCTGGGCCATGCGTCTTTGTCCACGACCCAGGCCTATACGGCGGTCGATACCGCGCATTTGATGGATGTTTATGATCGGGCACATCCCAAAGCCTGAGTGATGCGGCCCGTGGTGCCTTCTCCAAAAGTCGGTCAAACGCCGGAACTTCTGCAACTTTTACGGTTCCAGCGGGCAGCGCACGCACGCCTTAACCCGATATCAAGGTTAATGCGGCATTGTTTCCCTTGCGTGAACAGAAAATCCAGAAGGATGTCACCATGACAAGCATTACCCAAACTGCCCGTATGGCAGGGGCACCGCTTGCGGCCCCTTACTCCCCTGTCACCTCTGGTGCGGCCCATGCCAGCACCTCTGATATTGGCGATCCCAATCGCGCGCCTGTACAGCCCGGGCGCATCCCGCCACACAGCACCATTGGCGCATTGTCAAACAGCGTCTCGGACTGGTCGGTCCAACACGCAGAACGCGCCGCCAAAGGTGAGTTTGCTCCGGTCGATGCGCAGTTGCAAAAGCCCCAGTCGACGGCACAGCAGGTGCCGCAGATGTCAGCACAAGACGCGCTGCGCCAGATCGAAACCAGAGCCATCACAGCAAGCCTGTTTCAGGACCGGCTGACATTTATGTGACAGCGGCCACTGGGCTGAGCGTTTTTTTGCGTCCTTATCTGAGACCGCTGGTTTGATCCCGCAACGTTGAGCACCCACCATCAACCTGCGGCGCGCAGATCCGCAAAGGGCAGATCAACACAGGTCAGCCCTGCACAGGCCAGCTCTGCACAGGCAAGCCTTGCACAGCCCGCCCTACAGTTGGCCCAGTCGGCACCATGGCCTATGCCGATCAGAGCCTGTGACACGACAGGCAGCGACGGCGTCAGAGTAACCGCGACACCCGCACTCGAAAAACCGCCGGTTTGTCGAGGTTTTCGGATTGAACGCTTGCGGGGGATCACGAAATTCGCCATCAGAGTGGTATGACACCTCAGTTTCGTGCCCTTTCTGTTCATCTGTTGACCGCCACTGGTGCTGTTTTTGCCATGCTGGCCATGCTGGCAGCCGTCGACGCGCAATGGAGCCTCATGTTTGTCTGGCTCGTCGTGGCCTTTGCCGTGGATGGCATCGATGGCCCGCTGGCCCGCCACTATGAAGTCAAACGCTATGCGCCGGAGTTTGACGGGGTTCTGCTGGATCTGATTATCGACTATCTGACCTATGTGTTCATCCCGGCCTTTGCGCTGTTTCAATCCGGACTGATGAGCGGCTGGACAGGTTGGTTTGCGATCATCGTCATCACTTTTGGCAGCGCGATGTATTACGCCGATACCCGGATGAAGACGAAGGACAACTCCTTTTCAGGTTACCCCGGGGTGTGGAACATGCCAGTCCTGGTGATCTTTGCGCTGGAGCCGAGCCACTGGACCAGCCTGATCCTGGTGACAACCCTGGCGGTGGCGATGTTCTTGCCGCTGAAGTTCATCCACCCTGTGCGCACCCAGCGCTGGCGCATGGTGTCATTGCCGGTCGCGCTCGCCTGGACCTTCTTTGCCGGATGGGCCGCATGGGTCGATTTCCATCCCGAAAGCTGGGCCCATTGGGGGCTGGTGATCACATCGGTCTATCTGCTGTTTGTCGGCATTGCCCAACAGATCATTCCCGAGCGGCGCAGCTGACTGGTAGCAACCGGGTCTGGTAAGGGCCAGATCTGACGCATCTGGATCGCTGTGATCTGCCGATCCCCGGTGACGGGCGCCTCAGTATCTATATCAACAGACCTGCCGCCCCTTCGTGACGCAGCAGCTGGACTTTGGTTTCCACACCGCCCTGCCCCGAAAAGCCACCCAGCCCATTGGCGCCCAGAACCCGGTGGCACGGGATCAGAATGGGGATCGGATTGGCCCCGCAGGCGGTTCCGACCGATTGGGCAGATCCCCCCACATCGCGGGCAATATCCCCGTAGGTGGTCGTGTGACCCAAAGGCACCGCCGACATTGCCGCACAAACCGCGCGTTGGAACGCACTGCCATGGACACGCATCGGCAGATCGAACACCTGCAGCCGCTTGTCGAAATATGCCGCCAATTGCTCGGCGGCGTCCTGCAACAGGTCCGTGGGCTCTGATGTATCGCTTGCGCCCCGGCTCCAGGTCAGCCGGGTGATCTCTCCACCCTCCTCCGTCAGGCAGAGGGGACCGACCGGGCTATCGATCACCAACTCCGGCATAGCGTGCTGTCTGTCATGGTTCCCCCAGGGGTCTTGCTGGCCATCTCGCGAGTCGGGCCGCTGGCGATCCGCTCCTCCCCGGCTGCGCCAAGCGCTGCGATATGCCTCTTACCATAGACACACATCACAGGATTTGCAGCGAAAACCTGTGATTTACCCCCAATCCGGTGGGGTCCTCCTACCCATTGGGATAGGTCAGCTATGCCGAGGACAGAAGGGCCTAGCCCGCCGCACCTCTCCCGCTGGGATTTGGATTTGATTAAACATTGAGGGGCAAGTCGGAAAGAGGAAGAAGCCAATGCAAATCGCCGGGATCGCTCAGCAAGGTGTGTATCGCCAACTCAATGGTCACCTGAACGGGCAGGTTGCTGCCCGCCTCTCCACCCAGGAAGCTGCCCCCCTCCAGGCAGCGCAAGGAGCTGGCACCAAAGCAAAGCTCGCTGAGCTGGAACAGGCCCGGCAGGCCGCATTGACCGGCCCGGCAGATGCCGCCAAGGCCACTTTGGGTCCGCAGTATATGCGCCGCATCATCCAACAGCGGCTCGAAGATTTGCAAGCCGGACATCTCGCGGCGGGTCCCCGCCCGGTGAGCGAGATGACAGCCCAGAATGGCTACCGCATGGCGCTGAACTCCTTGCGCTGATCTTTCTCTCCGACGTGTGTCTACTCCTATTCGCCTGCACACACTGAAAAGGCCGCCCTCCGATTTTGGAGAGCGGCCTTTTTATTCGTTGATCTTAGGTGTGAGCCGACGCTCAGCTCAGCGCATCTTCGCAGCGACCGCAGACCCCTTCGTGGCTGTGCTTGCCCACATCTGGCAGGATCTTCCAGCAGCGCTGGCATTTTTCGCCATCGGCTTTTTCGAACACGACAGAGATACCTTCGACCTCTGGCATGCGGAACGCCTCTGCCGGGGCCGGATCGCCTGACAAAACAATGTCGGAGGTGATGCAGACATCGGCAAAGTTCACAGATTTCAGGGCTGCCAGAACCTCGGGGTCGCGCACATGCACCACAGGCGCTGCCTCCAACGAGGCCCCGATGACCTTGTCGGTGCGCTGCACCTCTAATGCGGCGGTGACAACGCGACGCGCCTGGCGCACCTTGGCCCATTTGGCGGCCAGCGGTTCGTTCAGCCAATCCGCCGGGGTGGTCGGAATGTCCTGCAAATGCAGGGAGCTGTCATCACCTGGATATCTTTCCAGCCAGACCTCTTCCATGGTGAAGACCAGGATTGGCGCAAGCCAGCTGGTGAGACGGTGGAAGAGGATATCGAGCACCGTGCGTGCGGCGCGGGCATTCAGCGTGTCGCCATCGCAATAGAGCGCGTCCTTACGGATATCGAAATAGAACGCCGACAGCTCAACCGTGGCGAAATTGAACACCGCGGAGAAGACACCCTGGAAATCGAACGCCTGATAGCCTGTGCGCACCCGGTGATCCAGCTCTGCCAGACGGTGCAGGACCCACTGCTCCAGCTCGGGCATATCGGCGGGATCAACTCGCTGGGCTTCGTCGAAATCCCCAAGCGAGCCGAGCATGTAGCGCATGGTGTTGCGCAGGCGGCGATACCCGTCTGCAACGCCTTTCACGATCTCCGGCCCGATCCGCTGGTCCGCGGTGTAATCGGTCTGCGCCACCCAAAGACGCAGGATATCCGCACCATACTGCTGGACGATCTTTTCCGGCACGATGGTGTTGCCGAGCGATTTGGACATTTTGTTGCCCTTCTCGTCCAGCGTGAAACCATGGGTCACCACGTTGCGATAAGGCGCGCGCCCTTTGGTGCCGCAGGCCTGCAGCAGGGAGGAGTGGAACCAACCGCGATGCTGGTCGGTGCCTTCCATATAGACGTCGGCGATGCCGTCCTCGGTGCCATCTTCGCGGTCGCGCAGCACAAAGGCATGGGTGGAGCCACTGTCGAACCACACGTCCAAGACGTCGAACACCTGGTCATACTCATCAGGGTTCACGATGCCGTCGAGCACCTGTTCCTTGAAGCCATCGGTGTACCAGACATCAGCGCCATGTTCCTCAAACGCGGCTTTGATCCGTGCGTTCAGCTCTTCGTTGCGCAACAGGAATTCGGGATCGGACGGCAGCAGCCCCTTCTTGGTGAAGCAGGTGAGCGGCACACCCCAAGCGCGCTGGCGCGACAGGACCCAATCCGGACGACTTTCGATCATCGAATAGAGACGGTTGCGGCCGGTCTGCGGGGTCCACTGCACCAGCTGGTCGATGGAGTTGAGCGCGCGGGTGCGGATGGTGTCGCCCATTTCGCCCATGCCGTCATCCAGCTCGCGGTCCACGCTGGCAAACCACTGCGGCGTGTTGCGGAACACGATCGGCGCCTTGGAGCGCCAGGAGTGCGGGTAGCTGTGTGTGACACGGCCACGGGCGATGATGCCACCGGCCTCGACCAGTTTGGCGATCACAGCGTTGTTGGCTTTGCCTTCCTTGCCCTTTTTGTCAAAGACCTGAAGGCCCGCAAAAAACGGCACATGTGGCAGGAATTCGGATTCCTCGCCCACGTTGTGGGTCATGCGATCCAGCCAATTGCGCGCGACAAAGCACTCATAATCGTCAGCACCGTGGCTCGGTGCGGTGTGAACGAACCCGGTGCCTGCATCATCGGTGACATGATCCCCGTCGATCATCGGGACCTCATAGTCCCAAAAGCCATCCGCACCGTCGATGCCGTGGAACGGGTGTTTGCAGATCAAGCCTGCAAATTCCGACGCTTCGACATCGCGGACTTTGGTGAACTCGGTCACGCGGGATTTGCCGAGGGCGTCCTCGGCCAGCGCATCCGCAAACAGATAAAGATCGCCGGGTTTGGTCCAGCTTTCTTCTTCGGTGGCGTCCACACGGTAGAGGCCATAAGCAACCTTCGGGTTGAAGGCGATCGCGCGGTTGGACGGGATGGTCCAGGGGGTTGTGGTCCAGATCACCACACGCGCATCCGCCAGATCACCAGAGGCCCCGTCAAAGTCGAACGGCACCCAGATCGTGTGGGACTTGTGGTCGTGATATTCGATCTCAGCCTCGGCCAGCGCGGTCTTTTCAACCGGCGACCACATCACGGGTTTGGAGCCCTGATAGAGCGTGCCGTTCATCAGGAACTTCATGAACTCATCCGCGATCACGGCCTCGGCGTGATAGTTCATGGTCAGATAGGGATCATCCCAATTGCCGGTGATGCCCAGACGCTCGAATTCCTCGCGCTGGATGCCGACCCATTCATCTGCGAAGGCGCGACACTCCTGACGGAAGTCGACAACCGGCACTTCGTCCTTGTTCTTGCCCTTCTTGCGATACTGCTCTTCGATTTTCCATTCGATCGGCAGGCCGTGGCAATCCCAGCCCGGCACATAGCGAGCATCAAAGCCCAGCATCTGATGCGAGCGGACGATCATGTCCTTGATGGTTTTGTTCAGCGCGTGGCCGATGTGCAAGTGGCCGTTGGCGTAGGGAGGGCCATCGTGCAGCGTGAAGGGTTTGCGTTCAGCATCGGTGCCTTTTACGGCGGCGGCCTTTGCGCGCAGCTTGCCATAGACACCAATCTGCGCCCAACGCTCCAGCCAGCCGGGCTCGCGCTTGGGCAGGCCAGCGCGCATCGGGAAATCGGTTTTGGGCAGATTGAGCGTGTCTTTGTATTCGGGCGTCTGAGGCGTATCAGCACACATGTGCAGCGTCCTTTGGATGATCTGGTCGTTTTTTGGGATATTCGGTTCGGCGCGATCGCTCAAGCGCCTTTGCCCGGCAGCTCGAAATCAGTCAGAGCGCCGGGGATATAATTCGAATAATGATGGCCATAAATCGGGACATGCCCGCCTTATAGGGCGGGCTGGGCGGAGCGTAAAGCGACAGTTGCGCAGCATCCAACCTGCGTCAGATGCGCCGACCCTGTGCTGCGCGTCTGTTGCGAGGCTTTCGCATGACCTATGCAGGAGGCAGTCCGCCCATGATGGAACATAGCATGACAGATCCCAACCCATCCGCCGCGCCGCTGGCCCGGTTTGACATCACCGCCGACAGCATCAATCGGGTGGTCGCTGTGTTCTATCGTCAGGTCCGCGCACATCCGGTGTTGGGTCCGGTGTTTGCCGCCCATGTCGAGGATTGGCCGGAGCACGAAGAAAAGATCGCCCGGTTCTGGCGCAACGCCATTCTGCGCGAGCGGTGTTACAACGGCAATCCGATGCGGTTGCATGTCAGCAGACCCGATGTGAAACCGGAGCATTTCCTGATCTGGCTGGGTTTGTTCCACGAGGTGCTGCAGTCAGAGCTCGGCGCGCAAACGGCGCGGCAATGGGGAGCTTTGGCCGACCGCATTGGTGAAGGGTTCCGCGCTGGCGTCGTGTCGATGCGCCAGCCCAAGGATGCGCCACCAAAACTGTTCTGAAATCAGGTCTTGGCGCTCGTAAACAGGCCCGTCAGCGCACGTTGGATCACGCCGCGGGTGCTGGGTTTGCGTTTTGAGCCAAAGGCCATCGGGCGGCAGACCTCCATCGCGGCGATACCAACCCGCGCAGACAGGGCCCCATTGACCAGACCCTCGCCGAACCGGCGTGAGATTTTGGACAGGACCGACCCGCCCAAGACAGGTTCCAGCAGATCATCGCCCACTGCCACCGCCCCTGTGGCCACCAGATGAGACAACACGGCACGGGTCAGCCGCCACGAGCTCAGCGCGCCGGAGCGGCCACCATAGATTTCGGCGATCTGGCGGATCATGCGCACCGATGTGACCAATGCGGCCACCACATCCGCCAGCGCAAGCGGCACAAGCGCGGTGACGGTTGCAACTTGGCGTGCGCCGGTTTCCACCACAGATAGCGCGCGCGCATCCAGCGGGGCCAACAGCTCGGCCTCTGCCAGTTGCAACAGCGCATCTGCATCCAGCACCTCCGCCTTGCGTTCAGCCAGACGCGACAGCCCCCAGGCAACATCCTTGCGACCGCGATAAAACCGCTCCAGATCCGCCAGATAGGCCTGCGCGGCGACCAATGCATCCCCAGGATCATCGATATCAGCGATCTTTGGCTGCGCCTTCTGCAGGCTGTCCACACGGCGCAGACGCGCCACCGCGGCCAATTCACGGAGACACAAGGCCAGGGCCAGGATGGTGGCAACGGCAAACCCTGCCGTAACCGCGAGGCCCAGAAGCGGAAACCGCGTCAGCAATCCGGTGACGAAATCCCAGGCCGCAATAGACACCATCGCCGTGATCAATGCACCTAGGCTGGCGAGGAACCAGCGCAACAACCGGGAGGGGCGGCGCGCCGCGAACTCCGCAGCCTGCACCATGGAGGTTGCGGGCATCATCCCATCCGCGGTCGCACCGACCGGATCAGGCACCGGGGGCGCATCGGCCACATTGGGCGCCTTCTGTGCCGCGGAACTATCCGCGAGATCGAAGAGAACAGCATCCTTTTGCTGGCTCATTGCGCACTCCCCTGCACCGCTGCGGAGGACGCGCCCGGCCATCTGTAACGCATGTCCGGCAACTGTTCTTCGTTGCGTGCACCCTCCGTGCGCTCCTGCTCGTGAAACCCCTCGCGCTCACAGAAACGTTGTGCGCCGGTGTTGGCCTGGAAGGTCCACAACTCAAGCTGAGCACTGCAGGATTTGGCGTGATCCAACAGCGCCCGCCCCAGCCCGTGGCCACAAAAATCCGGGTGAATATACAGGGCGCAGATTTCCTGCTCATCGCGGGCCAAGAAACCTTTGACCTCGTGGTTGTGCTGGCCAATCATTACCCAGCCGCGGTCGATCATCTGCCCGCAAAATCCGATGGTTTCCGCCCCGGTATAGAGGTTGGGCATCCAAGGGGTGTCGGTTGCAAAACGGTGCAGGATCTCCCCGATCTTCCCCGCATCGGTGCTGCGCGCGGGACGGAGCTGAAACGCAGGGTTGGTCATGACAGGCAATCTCCGATCAGGAATTCAGCGGCCCGGTCGAGCCGAATGTGCGGCGGCCCGTCACCGGGGCGCAAGGTCAATAGCGCCGGTGCAAATGTCATCGCCTGATAATCCGCTTCCAGCCAAGCCTCTGCCCCTTGCCGGGCCGGTGTCAACAACGCGGAGGGATCCTGCGGCAGCGCCCCGGGATAAAACGCCGCTGGCTTGCCAGTTTCCAACAGGGTGCCGCGGACACAGGGCAGCTCTTCTCCGTTATGGCTGCGCAACTCTTCGGTGGTCGCGCGCAATGCGGCCAAGGACAGCGCGGCGGTTTCCGCCCCGGCAAAACGCGCCCGGTCCCGGGCTTCGCGGGTCAGCGCCTCGATGATGGCGGTCAGTTGCGGATGTTTCCGGTGGTGCAGGTGGTCGGCCTTGGTGGCGGCAAACAAGATCTTTTCCACCCGTTTGCCGCGCAGGATCTGCGACAGGAACCCATTGCGGCCAGGACGGAACACCGAGAGGATATCGGTCATCGCGTGGCGCAGATCCTCGACCGCGCGGGGCCCGGAATTGATCGCGCTCAGCGCATCGACCAGCACCACCTGCCGGTCGATCCGCGCAAAGTGGTCCCGGAAAAACGGCTTCACCACCTTGGATTTATAGGCTTCGAACCGGCGCTCCATTTCGCGCAGCAACGAACGTCGGGGCGCTTTATCACTAGGCGGCAGCGGTGCGAAGGTCAGCGCTGGGGATCCGGCCAGATCGCCGGGCAACAGAAAACGCCCTGGGGTGCAATCATAATACCCGGCCTGTCGCGCTGACTGCAGATAGGCGGCAAATGCCGCTGCCAGATCCTGCGCCTGCACCTCATCATGGGGGGCCGTGGCGTCTGTTGACGCGGCTTGGGCCAGATAGGGCTGTGCCTCCTCGCGGGCATCAATACGGCGGAGGACCTCCTCGCTCCACCCGCGGTAGGATTTGTCCAGCAATGCAAGATCAAGCAGCCATTCGCCGGGATAATCCACAATGTCGAGATGCACGGTGCGGGGGCCCTGAAAGCCGGACAGGAACCCACTGGGCTGCACCCTGAGACTCAGACGCAATTCAGACACGGCGCGCGTGCTGTTGGGCCAGAACGGACGCGGCCCGGTCAGCGCAGCGAGGTGGTTTTCAAAATCAAACCGTGGCACCGTGTCGTCCGGTTGTGGCTGCAGAAAGGCGCTGTCCAACCGACCATCGCGCACCGCAGACAGTTGCACCATGCGTCCCCGGTCTCTCAGATTGGCCACAAGGGACGTGATGAACACGGTTTTGCCCGCACGCGCCAGCCCGGTGACGCCCAGGCGGATCGACGGTTCAAACAGGCTTTCAGACAGCGAGGCGCCCGCCGTTTCGACACTGCGCATAACCCCGTCCGCCAGTGATGATAGTCCCAATCGCCTGCCCCGTGTTTCAGCCCTGTACTGCAGCCCATGTCCAAAACACAGGGCCTACAGAAATCCAATATGCCCGCAGAAGATAGGCACTGACGCACGGAGATACCAGAGCGGCGACCATGGGGCCTTGTGCCAAAGCAACAGGCGCGGTAGGTGGCCGGGCATGCCCCGCTTTGCTTTGAAAGTCGAATATCACGGTGCGCCATTTGCCGGATGGCAACGCCAAAAAGATCAGCCTTCCGTGCAGGGGGCGATCGAAGCAGCCTTGGCAAAGCTTGAACCCGGTGAGCACACCATCGCCGCCGCGGGGCGCACAGATACTGGTGTGCATGGTCTCGGCCAGGTGGCTCATTGCGATCTCGCCAAGGATTGGGTTCCATTTCGCCTCTCGGAGGCGTTGAACTTTCATCTCAAACCAAATCCGGTGGCGATTGTGGCCTGCGCCGCCGTGGAGCCTGACTGGCATGCCCGGTTTTCGGCGGTTGAGCGGCAGTATCTGTTCCGCATTCTGCTGCGCCGCGCGCCTGCCACCCATGATGCAGGTCAGGTCTGGCAACTGAGCCATGATCTGGATGTGGCAGCGATGCAGACAGCAGCGGACCATCTGATTGGCCAGCATGATTTCACAACCTTTCGTTCATCGATCTGTCAGGCCGCCAGCCCATTGAAAACGCTGGATGAGCTGCGGATCGAAAGGGTTGCGGGGGTTTCGGGCGACGAAGTGCATTTCCACGTACGGGCGCGATCATTCCTGCACAATCAGGTGCGCAGCTTTGTCGGCACGCTGGAACGTGTGGGCGCCGGTGCCTGGGAGCCTGAGCGGGTCAAACACGCGCTGGAGGCGCGGGATCGCGCGGCCTGCGGACCTGTGTGTCCCGGCCATGGCCTGTATCTTGCGCGTGTCGGCTACCCTACGGATCCGTTTGGTGCAGAACCGACGGGGCAAGGCTGACCAGCTGCCAAGCCTCACGCAATCATCGCGCAACCCACGTCAGCCATCATCGCGACAGCAAGATGGACCGCGCGGTAAACGCGCCATGATAACGCCCGACAATCAATTCAGCAGAAATTCCACCTCAGATCGGAACCCGCCGCGCAGCCGGACGTTGTATCCCTACGGGTGATGACCAGGCAACGCAGACACCTGAGCAGTGCGCGCGGACCAAGGGACTTGGTCCGCGCAATTGATATCTGAACTCTTGATCAGAGCCCTCGCCGAGCGGCCTGTTTTAAGGGGCACGTTTCAGAGGCTGGGGGACGCCGGGCCGCAAAACCCTGCGTCAGCCGCGGCCACGGTATGGGGGCACACCCTGATCCGGGATCCAGACGCCTTCTGGCATTGCGCCTGTCTGCCAGAACACATCAATCGGAATGCCGCCGCGTGGATACCAATAGCCCCCGATGCGCAGCCATTGCGGATCCAGGAAATCCACCAGTCGTCGCGCGATGGAGATGGTGCATTCTTCGTGGAACGCACCATGGTTGCGGAACGAACCCAAGAAGAGTTTCAGGGATTTGCTTTCCACCAGGTATTTCGCGGGCACATAATCGATCACCAAATGCGCGAAATCCGGCTGACCGGTCATCGGACAAAGCGACGTGAATTCAGGCGCGGTGAAGCGCACGTTGTAGGAGATATCTGCCTGCGGGTTTTCAACACGCTCCAGCTCGGCCTCTGCCGGATCGGTGGGCACCACAGTTGCGCCACCCAGCTGTTTCAGGTTTTGGTAGATATTGTCAGACATGGAATCCGTTCCTTATCCAGATGGTGCGGGTCAAACCCCACGTTTGTTTCCCCAGACCAGAACATGCAGCTGAGGCAACACACGCGGTGTGAACCAGCTGTCTGCGGTCACTTTCTCGATGAGCCATTCCAAACGGCCCACGGCTTCTGTCAGATCGACCGGCTGATCCGGATCAACGGTCGGATTGCCAGGCTGTAGGTAGAGCGGCAAATCCGGATATCTATCCGCAACGGCCCGGGCCCAGGCGTAGTCGGTGTCGTCAAAGATGACGATCTTCAGCACGACGCTCCCGCAGCCATCGGCGGCCGTCAGGCAGATGTTGAATTTGTGCCAATCGACCTGATGACCGCTGGAGGGCGGTTTGGGGCTCAAGACCAACGTGTCGAGATCCGCAAACCAATCTTGGCTGATGGAACCCTGTGTTTCACAGGCAAACCGGTAGCCCTGCGTTTTTCCTCGGGCGATCACACCGGTGAAGTCCTGGATCGCCGGATTGCCTCCCGATAGGGACACGGTGAGCGGTTTGCCACGGCTCAGCGCGGTGACCTCTGCCCAGACATCATCATCAGACATCGGCGTCCAGGTGTCGCGAAAGCTGCTGTCGACGGCATGGGCGCTGTCACACCAACTGCACCGGTAGTCGCAGCCACCTGTGCGCACAAAGACCGTTGGCTCCCCGATCAGCGCGCCTTCGCCCTGGATCGTGGGACCAAAGATTTCAGCGATGCGCAGGGTCATGGCCGATACTCAGCCCAGGTTTTCGGCGTTTCAGAAACCCGAACGGCAGCTGTTTCAGGCCAGCGGGCCGCGCACCATTCGTAGAAATGGCGTGCCATGTTTTCAGCGGTCGAGGGACAGTCCATCACGTCATTCAGGTGACGGTGATCAAACGTGCCGTCGATATAGGCCTTCAGCGGCGCCAGCTCGTGATAGTCCCGCACAAAACCGTCGCTGTTCAACTCTGCCCCGGCCAGTTCGATCACGACGATATAGTTGTGACCGTGCAGGCGAGCGCATTGATGATCTGCTGGCAGATGCGTCAGTTGATGGGACGCCGAGAAGTGGAACTCTTTGGTGATGCGAAACATCAGACGCCTCCCTCTTTGGTGGCTGTGAGCCAAAAATCAGGATCCTCATAGATGGTGGGATCCGCGATCTGGGCGAGATGAAACGCTTCGCGGCGCTCGACGCAGGTGCCGCAGCGGCCACAGTGGTGTGTGCCGCCTTTGTAGCAGGACCAGGTGTCTTCAAAGGGTGTGTTGACCGCTGCCCCATCGGCGACAATGTCGGCTTTGGAGCGATGCACAAAAGGCGTGACCAATGCGACATCGGCATAGCCATCCAGGGCCATCCGTTGCATTTGATCGAAAGCGTTGGTGAAGGCAGGGCGGCAATCGGGATAGATGAAGTGGTCCCCACCGTGCACGGCTGTGGCGACGGCATCGTCCCCTTTGGCCGCGGCAATCCCATAAGCAATCGTGAGCATGATGGCATTGCGGTTGGGCACAACCGTGACCTTCATGGTGTCTTCGGCGTAGTGACCGTCGGGCACGTCGATGTCGTCCGTCAGAGCTGACCCGCTGAGCGCGGCACCAATGGAGCGCATGTCGACGATGTCATGAGGAACCCCAAGACGCGCACCGCAGGCGGCCGCATAATCCAGTTCCTTACGGTGGCGTTGTCCGTAGTCGAACGAGACAAGCCGGGAGAGCTGCCCTTTGGCAGCAAGCACATGGGCAAGGGACACGGAATCGAGTCCGCCCGAGCAGATGACAAGTGTTTTCAAGTTTTCAGTCCTTGTTTTGATGTCCGGGTAGGCTGCGACCGGAAACCGTGCGTATAACGACAGCTGAACTATCCTGCAAGAGAGCTGTGACAGAATGACCGCGCCTCATGCCGAGGCGTCATGGCCGCACCTCGCCAGCGGGTCGGCAGCGGGTCATCGACGCGCTGCCGGACGCATTGGCAAGCGGGCGTGCCTGCGGCAATGACGTGGGTCAGGCCTAGCGGTAGGTGCGCAATTCGGCGCGCGCAACCTGACGCCGGTGCACCGCATCGGGCCCATCAGCCAGCCGCAGGGTGCGCACATGGGTCCAGGCGCGGGCCAGGGGCGTGTCCTGGCTGATCCCTGCCCCACCATGCATCTGTATGGCCTCGTCGATGACCTTCAGCGCGACGCGCGGAGCCACCACTTTGATCTGGCTGATCCAAGGCGCCGCGGCCCTTGCATCCCCCTGATCCATGTACCACGCAGCTTTCAGGCACAGCAGCCGGGCCATTTCGATGTCCATCCGCGCTTCGGCGATGATGTCGAAATTGGCGCCCAGATCGGCAAGCGGCTTGCCGAATGCCTGACGTTTCAGCGCCCGTTGGCACAGCAGCTCCAGCGCGGATTCTGCCTGACCAATGGCGCGCATGCAATGATGGATACGGCCGGGCCCGAGGCGACCTTGCGCAATTTCAAAGCCCCGCCCCTCACCAAGCAGCATATTTTCGACTGGGACGCGAACAGCCGTGAACCGGATATGCATATGTCCGTGTGGCGCATCATCATGACCATAGACCTGCATCGGGCGCAGCACTTCGATGCCGGGGGTGTCTGCGGGAACAACGATCATTGAATGGCGCTGGTGTTTCGGCGCGTCATCACCGCCGGTGCGCACCATGACGATGTAAACCTTGCAGCGCGGATCCCCAGCGCCAGAAGCCCACCATTTCTCGCCGTTCAGCACATAGTGATCCCCATCCGCGACGCAGGACAGGGAGATATTTGTGGCATCCGAACTGGCGCGATCCGGTTCTGTCATCAGATAGGCAGAGCGGATGTCACCCGCCAGCAATGGCGCCAGCCAACGCTGTTTCATCTCCTCGCTGCCGTAGCGGGCGAAGACATCCATATTGCCCGTATCCGGTGCAGAACAGTTGAACACCTCTGCCGCCAGAGGCGTCTTGCCCATTTCCTCGGCAAAATAGGCGTATTCGACTGTTGTCAGCCCTTTGCCCAACTGCGGATCAGACTGCCAGAAATTCCACAGCCCGCGGGACTTGGCCGTCGCTTTCAATCCTTCGAGGATCTCTGCCTGACGCGGCGTGTATTGCCAGCGATCCCCTTTGTCGATTTCGCCGTGATACTCTGCTTCCAGGGGCTGGATCTCATCCTGGATCATGGTTTTGACCTGATGCAGAAGCGCCTCGCTCTCGCTGCGCATACCTAAATTCATGTCCATAACCACCGATCCTCCTCTTGCCGGATGTGCAACCAGCATGGCTTGGCGGGGCCAGCGCTGTCTAGCCATCTGACGGCACGTCACATCGCAGACCCCAATTACCCTAGGTCGAAATCAGCCCGGCATTTTAGTGCCCGAAACTTTCATGCCGTGACCCGAAGACAGAACAGAAAGCCGTGCCTGCAAACACAAAAACGGGCCCTCAGGGGCCCGCTTGCGATCAACTGATCCTGCAATTTGCAATCGGCTCTGCCCAAGAGCAAAGCCCGCATAAAATCAGCCAATGAAATCTTTGTATCCGGCTTCATCCATGTAGTCGTCCATGGGCGACAGATCCGAAGGTTTGATCTTGAAGAACCACGCCTCGCCCTGCGGATCTTCGTTGACGGATCCGGGGTTGTCCGCCAGCGCCTCGTTGATTTCAACGATTTCACCGTCCAGCGGTGCCAGAATGTCGGAGGCTGCTTTGACGGATTCGATGACGACGATCTCGTCATCTTTGCTGACTTCGGTGCCCACCTCTGGCAATTCAACAAAGACCACGTCGCCCAGCTGCTCGGCGGCATGGGTGGTGATGCCGACGGTGATGATATCACCCTCGCTGAGCAGCCATTCGTGTTCTTCGGTGTATTTCATTGGTCACTTCCTTTGCAGGTGGCAAGATTGGGCGCGGACCTCTGCGGCCCTTGTCCAACCCGTTTAACCGCCGCTCAACGGGCGGCATCCGTGTTTCAAACGCGCCGGTCCGTCATGCTGTTTGGTTGCCCGGCATCAAAATGGGCGCAGAGCAAGCCTGCACCGTCGACGCCCCCTCTGTCCATCTGCCTGAGATCGCTATCCCTTCGGCGCCCGGCGCAGGCCGGATCTCTCCAGAGTTGTTGTTGCCCAAACGGTCCTGTGGCCTGAGAGTTTCCGGGGCGGTTGCTCCTTCGGCACCGAACAGGATTTTCCCTGTCCAGTTCTCCCACCTGGGCGAAAAAACGGTAGCAAAGCGGGGATGCGCGATCAATCACCATTTGCCGTTTCTGAGCCGCCTGCTGTCGCATCACCTGCGACCTCGCAGCAGGGGCCACAGCAACGCATCAATAGAGATCGAAGTACTCTGCCTGTTCCCATTCGCTGACCGTGTCGAGATATCGGTTCCACTCCATGTCTTTCAGAACTGTCAGATAGTCGACCACCTCAGTGCCCAGCGCCTGCCGCATGAGGTCTGATTGCGAAAAGGCGAGCAGCGCCTGCCCCAGTGAGCGAGGCAATTTGCGGGCATCATCGGAATAGGGTGCCACCGTTGGGTCAGGCGGCACGCGCCCGGACTGCACCCCTTCGTGACCTGCAATAATCTGCGCGGCGAGGGCGAAATACGGGTTTGCCGAACTGTCCGGCGCACGGTTTTCCACCCGGCTGTGGGGATTGTGGGGCCGCATCAGCGCGCGCAACATCGCACCGCGATTGTCCCGCCCCCATTGGATCCGGTTGGGGGCCATTTGATACGGAAGATACCGCTTGTAGCTGTTCACGGTCGGGGCCACCAAGAGCGACGTCGCTTCGGCATGCGCCAGCAGTCCGGCCATCCAACTGCCCGCTTGGGGCGTCAGACTGTGGTCGGCCTCCGGTTCAAACAGGTTGCGCCCGGTGCTTTGGTCGATCAGCGATTGATGGATATGCCAGCCGTTTGCCATGGCATGATCCTGCCGGGGCTTGGGCATGAAACTGGCGTGCAATCCGTGACGCGCACAGATCTCTTTTGCCAAAGTGCGGAACGTGATCATCGCATCCGCTTGTGTGATCGGGTCCGCAGGCTCGAAGGTGAATTCAAACTGGCTCGGTCCCATTTCGATTTCGACACTGCGCACAGCCAAGCCCATGGCCTGCGCGGCACGACGCAATCGATCCAGAATGTCTTCGGCTTCGCTGTACCGGGTTTCTGTCAGATATTGATAGCCATCGATGAGATTTCGGGTTTCGATCTCTGTGGCCATCGGACCCGGCGCAGACCCGACCTGCGCAGAGGGCACACGTTCGAAAATCTGGAATTCAACTTCAAGCCCGACGCGCAGCTCCATCCCCGAAGATGCCAACCTGTCCATTGCTTGCTCCAAGACATGCAGGGAGCCAAATGGCACAGGCTGCCCATCTTCGAAGGCAACATGGCAGAAGATCCACGCCGAATGCGGTGACCACGGCAAGATGCGAAAGGTCTCTGCGCGCGGCAACAGCAGGATGTCGCTTGCCCCTTTCATTGGCGATGCCGCTGCCTCCGGCCCCTCGCTCCAGACCGGAAACACCGTGCGGTGCGATGTGTCCTTCAGCAACAGAGTTGATGGGACGGCCAGCCCCTGCGCCAACACGCTCGGCAAAGCCGACGCCACGATTGTTTTGCCCCGCAAAATCCCGTGTTGATCGGCAAACAGGATCCGCACGGTCTCCAGCCTGTGGGTTTCCACTTGGGACAAGATGGATGCAATCTCATCTTCTGTCATGCGGCTCAGAGAGCTTACGCCTGCGCCTGGTGTTGATCTGCGCATACTACTCAGTGTCCCCCGGCTTCGGCTGCGCCCTCAAGAGCGGCGACAACCCGTTTCGATCTCGACTGTTTCGATCTGGCCTGTTTTGATCTGGCGTGTTTCGATCTAGCCTGTGCCCTGCACTTTCTGCAGTTCCACCGCAGAGGCTTGGGGCCGGTGATCAGATCAGGTCGCTTGTTGTTCAATCGTATAACGCCGAACCTGCGCGGAATAACTCATAAAGTCCACAACCTTACGCAAAAGGAACAATTCGGCGCGCCGCGATACACGTGAAACGGAGTGTGGCTCACGACAAAAACCCGCCAAGCCAGAAAAAGCCGGTTTTGGCGGTGCCCCAGACGGTGCAACAGGGTTGACGACCCTTATGGCTGTCCCCAATCATCCAGCGCAGATTTGACTTTACTTCGTCGGCCCGCACCCGCGCGGCATATGCGACATTTCCGAAAGACCAAAATGACTGAGCAAGACCGCAATATTTCGTCCAGCTTTGCCAAAGGGCTGGCTGTCTTGGCTGTGTTTGACGCAGCGACCCCGACACTGACACTCGCGGATATTGCCCGCCGCACCGGCCAGGATCGGGCCACTGCGCGCCGAGGTGCTCTGACATTGGTACAAGCCGGGTATTTGCGGCAGCAAGGGCGGGTGTTGTCTCTCACACCGAAGGTACTCGCACTATCGGGTGGGTTTTTGCAGGCCAATAACTTCGGTCGCAAGGTCCAGCCGGTGTTGAACCGTCATGCCCGCAGTCTGGGCGCAGAAATCACGCTGGCCACGTTGGACCAAGGCCGGGTGTTGCTGTTGGCGCAGTCCACAGTGGATCACGCGCCGGTCACATACGGGTTTACGGCAGGCGCGCATATCCCGCTGGCCCACACCAGCCTTGGCAGGATGCTGCTCGCCGGGCTGCCCACGGAAACGGCTGTCGAGACACTGGATCAGGCCGAGATACCACGCCACACCGATCACTCCCTCACCGAGCGGGGACAGATCATGGCCCGTGTGACCCTGGCGCGAGACCGTGGCTACGCGGTGACCGACAGTGAGTTTGAAACGGGGATCGTCGGCTATGCGGTGCCAGCATCCAAACCGGGAGAGACCCCCATTGTTGTGGGCAGCTCGTCGCCCCGTGGGGCCGACCCGGCACATGCAACGGAACTGTCTTTGCGCGCCTTGCAGCTCTGCGCCGCAGAATTGCGCCAAAACCAAGCCTTGTTGGAGCTGTAGGCAGCCCGCCGCTCGATATTCAAAAAATCACAGAGGATGCTACCTGCAGCCCGGCTCTAGGAGCCCAATGGCCGTTTGGCCATAAATTGGCAGGCAAGCAAAAGGAACGATCCATGACATCTTCGCGCTATTTCACCCCGACAGGGGGACATCCCGGCCAAGAGCAGTTGCTGACGGATCGCGCCATGTTCACGGATGCCTATGCCGTCATCCCGAAGGGGACGATGCGGGATATCACGACCTCGTTTCTGCCGGGCTGGACGGGCATGCGCATGTGGGTGATCGCGCGCCCGATGAGCGGTTTTGCAGAGACCTTTTCGCAATATATCGTCGAACTTGCGCCCACTGGTGGGTCCGATCAACCCGAAACCGATGCAGCCGCGCAATCGGTTCTGTTTGTGACAAGCGGATGTCTGTCGCTCACGATTGAAGGGACAGAACACCAACTGAACGACGGTGGCTATGCCTATATACCGGCTGGCGCCACATGGTCGTTGGCAAACACCTCGGATGCGCCCGTTGGGTTTCACTGGATCCGCAAGCGCTGGTGCGCGGCGCCAGGCGTGGACAAGCCCCAGCCCCTGATCGCAAACGAACGCGACATTGCCCCCACCCCCATGCCCGGAACAGATGGACGTTGGGCGACCACCCGGTTTGTAGATCCCGCTGATCTGGCCCATGACATGCATGTCACCATCGTGACCTTTGAACCCGGCGGCGTCATTCCATTTGCCGAGACCCATGTGATGGAGCACGGGCTTTTCGTGCTGGAGGGCAAAGCAGTCTACCGGCTCAACCAGGATTGGGTCGAGGTGGAAGCCGGCGATTTCATGTGGTTGCGCGCGTTCTGCCCGCAGGCCTGCTATGCGGGTGGGCCCGGACGCTTCCGGTATCTGCTGTATAAAGACGTGAACCGCCACATGCCACTGGCGCCCGTATCCAGCCAAGGCTAGACTAGATAGGGCCTGCCGCCCCGGCAGTGCGCGCGGCGGATCTGTCAGGAAAACACGGTTCTGTCCGAATTCCTGCGTGATTTGCCGCTCTGCCGGATTGAGCCGTCACCAAGGCCCTGTCATAGCTATGCTATGAAAATAGTCATCAACGGATTCGGCCGCATCGGACGCGCAATCTTGCGCCAGATTCTCACCACAGACCGGGGCGTGGGAATTGTGGTTGCGTGTATCAATGATATCGCACCTCTGGATATGTGCGCCTATCTCTTTCAATACGACAGCACCTATGGCCCATTTGGTCAGACCGTCTCGGTTGAGGGTGAGTGCCTTGTGATTGGGGACCGGCGTATCCCCGTGCGCCAAACGCCTGACCTGAGCACGCTTGATCTGTCGGGCGTCGATGTGGTGCTGGAATGTACCGGCATTGCCCGCACATCTGATGTTGCCAGCCGCGGGCTGAGTGCCGGGGCACGCAAAGTGCTCATTTCCGGTCCCTCTCCCGCCGCGGAGCGCACGGTTGTGCTGGGCGCAAATGAAGCTGACCTGCGTGATGGCACGATCATCTCCAATGCCTCCTGCACCACCAACGGGCTGGCCCCGCTGGTCAAGCTTGTTGATCAGGTGATCGGAATTGACAGCGGTCATATGACCACGATCCACTGCTATACCAATTCGCAACCGATGGTGGACGCCCCACGCGGGGATTTCGCCCGATCCCGCGGTGGCGCCCAGTCCATGGTGCCGACCACCACCTCGGCCATGCATTTGATCGATGAGGTGCTGCCGCATCTCGCCGGGCGCATCAGTGGCGCAGCCGTAAGGGTGCCGACAGCCAGTGTCTCTGCCGTGGATCTGATCCTGCGCACCAAGACCGCCATGCCCGCCGATTTTGTGGACACCCGCCTGCGCAGCGCCATCGCTGATTCCGCCGTGCTCGGGTGGACGGATCATCCGCTGGTCTCCTCCGATCTGCGGGCGCGCCCTGAATCCTTGATCCTCGCGGGGCCGGAAACCCGCCGCGTGGGCGACCATCAACTGCGCCTGTTTGGCTGGTATGATAATGAATGGGGCTTTTCAGCGCGGATGCTGGATATGGCCGCGCTGATGGGGCGCGCCGACTGACGCGCACCATCGCAGCCACGCAGATCAATCAGGCCGCTGCACCAGATCAAGCCACTCTGCTAAAGCGTCTTTCCTGAAGTCTGAATCGTTTTGGGTTCCCAAATTGGTGCTGGCGTGATTCAAGATATCCGGGAGGATGTCTTATGCCAGCACCATTGCCATCAGCGCTGCGGGCGCGTTTTGAAGAGTACATTGCCG
>NZ_JAJDWC010000137.1 GCF_022825805.1 Phaeobacter sp. | reverse complement strand
CAAGCAATGATGAATACGAACAATACGTGTGACGACAAAAGTTGGGGGATTAGACCCACTAATCAACCCTAACCCATTGAAATAAAACCACCCGCCAAAAACAAGCACCTCAAATATAGTTCTGAAGTGTCGAACTTGGGCAGCCAGGATGATAGATCCCAACGGCGATGCCTTCGGGCAGGAGGTCCGTGGCAAGATTGCGGCCAATGTTCAGTGCCGCCGCTTTGGAGGCGCGATAGGCATAGCTGCCGCCGGGGGCGCGCGCGTGGCTCGCCATTTGCGACGACAGGATCGCGATCTTTGGAGCCTCGGCCAGCCGCAAATTCGGCAGCAACGCCTGCACGGTCAAAAACACCCCGGTGACATTGGCGGCAAGCGTTTTGCCCCAGACCTCGGCGGAGTAGTCTTCCATCGCCATCGCTTTATCGAGATAGACCCCAGCGTTGCACACCAAGAGATCCACGGGCTGGCCCTTCAGCTGGGCAGCAAACCGGGCTTGCTGACCGGGATCAGTCACATCCAGCCGCACCCCGGAGGAGTGATCCCGGGAGGTCCCCGTCACCTCCGCACCAGCGGCCTGATAGCGGTTGACCAATTCCCGCCCAATGCCCCGGCTGGTTCCCGTAATCACCACATGCATCAATATCGCCTTTCAATTGGTTTTTCTGTTGGGCAGAAACGGCAGCGGCACAACCGGCACGCCGTCCTCCAGCAGTGCTTTGGCTTCTTCTGGCTTGGCTTCACCATGGATGGGCCGCTCGGGGGCATCGCCCAGATGCATGGCCCGCGCTTCGCTGGCGAAATCCTTGCCCACATAATCGGAGCTTTTCTCAATCTGCTCGCGCAGTGTCTTCACCGCGTTCTCTAGGTCACTGGACGGGGCGCTCAACGCGCCCTGGCCGGGCGGTGTCTGCGGCTCAGCGCCAGAAGCGGGCATCGCGGGAGGCTGACCAGCTCGACCAGATGAACCGGCGGCTGCGCTCTGCGGCGTGGGTACAGGGGCTCGCTCAGGGCGTTCCGCTTCACCAATGCCGGAGACCGCTGTGCGGCCCGGACGCACGCGCGGGGCCATGATCGCTTTTTCAACCTTGTCAGATCCGCATACCGCACAGGCCACGTGACCGGCGGCTGCCAATTTGTCATAGGCCTCCGCCGACTGAAACCAGCTTTCGAAGCTGTGACCTTCGTTGCATTTTAAAGCGTATCGTATCATCGCGTAACTCTAATCCACTGTGGATGATTAAGCCTGTGCTCCCCAGAAGCGCAAGGGCGGAAATAGCCGCGGGTGGCCTCGCCCCCCCCCGCGACGCCAGATCGCGAAACCGCTGCGCCTACATCGCAGTGTGTTTCCTTATCTTCCATGGTCTTCCGTGGTCGTCCGTTGCCCGGCAACATAGCGCCCAACGCAACACAGCCCAGCAAAACAAAGCGGCGTTGGCACGGCAGATGCCTGGCGCGCCGCGGGTGTCACATGGTGCCAGGTTGACCCAAAAGGCGCTGTTGCAACCCCTGCAGCAACACATCATGGGGTTGATCCGCCGCAATCGCCAATCGACGCAGACCGAAGTGGACGCGCGCCATTTCCTGATAGTAGCCCGCATAAACGTAATTCGTGCTTGCCCCGGCCACCGCACCCAGAACCGGCACCGCCTGCGCCGCCAATTTCTGGCCCAACACCACGCTCAGCTTTGGTACCACCTGGGCGATCAGCTTTTGCAGCGCCGGACCGGTCAGCCCCAATCGCAGAGACAAAAACCCCAGATCCGCGCCGTCATCGCTGGCCAGCGGACCGGCAGCGGCAAAGACCTGGATACAATCAAACGAGGTGCCTTTGGCGCTGGGGTCGAACCCTTCCTCCACCGCCACACCTTCGATCGTGCGCAGCAGAAATGCGGTGGTGGTGGGCAGTTCCAGCAAGGCACTGGGCCATCCACCAAAACCACCAACCGCGCCCATGGCGGCGCTGACCGCGCGGTTGACCTGACTGGATTGATCCGGCACCCACCGCCGGGATCGGCTTGCCCCATCCATCGCCAATCGCAGCGCCTGATGCGTGGCGCCATGAAGCCCCTGCTGCACCGGCTGCGGCAAACGCTCCAGCAGGCTCTCGGCCGAGCCACCCAGCAGGTTCAAAATCTGCAACCCCATGCCACCCGCCGCACGATACCGCTGGGCCAGAGCGTCCAGCTCTGCCTCCACATCCAAAGCGGTCACCGGCTGCATGATCTCTGCATCGGGCAGCAAAATATCGGTCATCGGCGGGCGTCTCCTGCTGTGGCCCTTCTATACTGACATTTGGTCGCCCAGCGCTGTGTTCAAGGGAGCGCAGCGGGATGAGCAATCAAATTACAGGACCAAAGGCAGCTCACCAACCGGGTTAGGTCAGCGCCCGCGCCCCGCCTGCGCGTTCTTCTGCGGTCTCAACATCAGCGCTCCAGCGCAGCACCTGACCCCGCACATCAGCCCAGGCGCCAGGCTGCAGTTCCAGGCCCAGAACACGGTCCGGGTTGGTCGGCGGTGGCATTTCGACCCCGGCCAACAGGGTAAAGCCGAAGCGCGCATAATAGGGCGCATCACCCACCAACAGCACCCGACTCCAGCGGTCCTCGGCCGCTTTGGCCAGACTGTCGCGGATCAGGGCCCCACCAAGGCCTTCGCCCTGATGCGTTGGGTGCACCGCAACCGGCCCCAGCAGCAGCGCGGCGTGGCCAGCAGGTTGATGGGCCGGTGGTTGATTGGCCTGTGGTTGATGGGCCTGTGGTTGATGGCCCAGTGGCTTAGAGTTGGGCTGATCGCTCACATGACCGGGCGAACAACTGGCCGCCGCACCCTCATGATCTGCTTGCGCCACACGCACCGGCCAAAAGCGGATCGCACCAGCCAGAATGCCTGCTTCATCGCGGGCCACCTGGCTGAGACCTGCCACCGCAGGCACCCCGTCGCGCAGCCGATAGGACGACAGCGCCTCGCGACCCGGTGCAAAACACAGATCATAGAGCGCCTCGACCTCCCACCGGTCATCGGGCTGCTCTGGCTTCAATTCGATCACACCGCCCGGCCTCCACGCCGCTTGATATCTCCCCGTTGGACTGGCGCGTTGCGCCCGCGCGCCCGAAAAAGGCACAGTGGCGGCAAAACGTATCGCGCAGTCTGGTCATCCGCCTATCACGCACGTAAGCCTTGGGCAAACCCCGCGCAGATCCGCGGTCGGCAAAAGTCGCGCCGCGCAAATGACAGGAGATCTCTGATGTTCTACCGCCCTCAGGATGGCCACGGGCTGCCCCACAACCCGTTCAACGCAATCGTCACCCCCCGCCCCATCGGCTGGATTTCGTCACGCGCGGCGGATGGGACCAACAATCTGGCACCCTATTCCTTTTTCAACGCCGTGGCCTATGAACCGCCACAGGTGATGTTTGCCTCCACCAGCGCGAAGGACGACCAGGACGGCACCAAGGACAGCGTGGCCAATATTGCCGAAACCGGCGTGTTTTGCGTCAACGTTGTCTCCTATGCCCTGCGCGATGCCATGAACGCATCCTCCGCCGCACTTGGCAAAGAGGTCGATGAATTTGCCGCCGCAGGTTTGGAGGCGCAGGATTGCACCACCATCGATTGCGCCCGTGTGGCAGCGGCACCCGCCGCGTTGGAATGCCGACTGACCGAGATTGTCACCCTGCCCGGCGCCGCCAACAAAGTGGTCTTTGGCGAAGTGGTCGGCGTTCATATTGATGATGCCTGCCTGCGCGACGGTATCTTTGATGTCACCACATTCCAGCCGCTCGCGCGGCTTGGCTATCGCGACTACTCCGTGGTGACAGAGCTGTTCTCGCTCTCGCGCCCAGGAGACTGACAAAGCCCCATGCCCCTACCCGACCCCAATCTGCGCCACCCCATCATTCTGCCTGACGGGACGCCGCATGTCGGCACAGTCATGTTGTCCGAAGCGGTGTCGCACCCTAATTTCAGCATCGGGGCCTATACCTACGCCTCGGCCTTCGATCCGCCGCAGGATTGGGCCAGTCGGCTTGCGCCCTATCTGTTTCCCGGTGCGCGCGAACGGGTGATGATTGGCCGGTTCTGCCAGATCGCCGACAGCGTGCGCATCATCACCGCATCGGCCAATCACGCTCAGGACGGTCTCAGCTGTTATCCGTTCCCGGTCTTTGACCCAAGCCAGATGGCCGGGTTTCAGCCCGACACCCGCGATACGGTGATCGGCCATGATGTGTGGATCGGCTATGGCGCAATGATCCTGCCCGGCGCGCGCATCGGTGATGGCGCCATCATTGGCGCAGGCGCTGTGGTGCGCGGCAGCATCCCTCCCTATGCCATCGTGACCGGCAACCCCGCCAGCGTGATCCGGCACCGTTTTCCAAAACCGCAGATCGCGCGGTTGCTGACCCTGAAATGGTGGGATTGGCCAGCAGAGCTGATCGCGCGGGCAGAGCCTGCGATCCTGTCTGGTGATCTTGATATGCTGGAGGCGCTGGCCCCCGATTGATCATGGGGATGCCCGGCTCAACACGGACACCAAAAAGCAAAAAGCCCGCAGATCAGACATCTGCGGGCTTTTCTGTTTCCTGCTAACTCGGATCAGTGACTGCCGAGAACACCGGTGCGCACCGAATAATCGGTCGCCACCTGATAATCCGGGTCATCATCGCTATCGACCATAAGGTGGCCGGCCTTGGTCAGCAGCTGGTGACAATCGCGGCTCAGGTGGCGCAGAACGATGGATTTGCCTTCGCCCTCGTATTTGCCGGCAATCGCCTCAATCGCCTGCAGCGCCGACTGGTCCACCACGCGGCTGCGGGCAAAATCGACGATCACGCGGTCTGGATCCCCCGCAACATCGAACAGCTCGATAAACCCATCGGTTGAGCCAAAGAACAGCGGGCCTTCGATCTCATAGACTTTGGCGCCCTTGTCGCTTTCGGATTCGCGGGTATAGGCGTGAATGCGGCGTGCGTTGTTCCAGGCATAGGCCAGCGCCGACACGATGACGCCCACAACCACCGCAATCGCGAGGTCGGTCATCACCGTCACCACCGTCACCAGTACGATCACAAAAGCATCCATCGCGGGCACTTTCGTCATCACCTTGAAGCTGTTCCAGGCGAATGTGCCGATCACCACCATGAACATCACACCCACCAGTGCCGCCAGCGGGATCTGTTCGATCAGCGGCGAGGCCACAACGATGAACAACAACAGGAACAAGGCCGCAGCAATGCCTGCGATCCGGGTGCGTCCGCCGGATTTCACATTGATCATGGACTGGCCGATCATCGCACAGCCCCCCATGCCCCCAAAGAACCCGGTCACGATGTTGGAAGTACCCTGCGCAATGCACTCCTGGCTGGCGCCACCGCGTTTGCCGGTGATTTCCCCCACTAGGTTCAGGGTCAAAAGGCTCTCGATCAGGCCAATCGCCGCCAGGATCACCGCATAAGGCAGGATGATCTGCAGGGTCTCCAGCGTCATCGGCGCAAGCGCCGTGCCATAAAGCCCCTCACCCGTGCCAAACGGATTGTGGAAGCTCGGCAGACCGCCCTTGATCGAGGCCATGTCGCCCACGGTGGGCACGTTGATGCCAAAGGCAATCACCAATCCCGCAACAACACCGATACCCGCCAGCGGCGCCGGGATGACTGATGTGATCTTTGGCATACCCCAGATAATCAGCATGGTCAGCGCCACCAGCCCGAGCATCATGACCAGCTGCGGACCAGCAAGCCACATATCGGGGTTGGCCGGGTCCTTGAACTGGGTCAGCTGCGCCAGGAAGATCACAATCGCCAGACCATTCACAAAGCCCAGCATCACCGGATGCGGCACCAGCCGGATGAATTTACCCCAATGCATCACACCCGCGATGACCTGCAGAATGCCCATCAGCACCACGGTGGCAAACAGATACTCCACGCCGTGTTGCGCCACCAGCGCCACCATGACCACAGCCAGAGCCCCGGTCGCGCCCGAAATCATGCCGGGTCGCCCACCGATCACGGCCGTGATCAGCCCGACCAGAAACGCCGCATAAAGCCCGACCAGCGGATGCACCCCCGCCACAAAGGCAAAGGCCACCGCTTCCGGCACCAGCGCCAGAGCGACCGTCAGACCGGACAACAGCTCGGTGCGCACGCGCCCCACGGTGAAGCCTTCGTCCTGCATAATGGAGAGATTGGGCGGAGATATCTGCTTGGCGAGCGTCGCCATAATGCCGCGTGTCATAGATTTACCTGTCATCGGGGAATAGGTGCGTTGCCGCCGCCCTAGCGGAATTCCGCCATTGGGGCAAGGGCGCGCCCCCGCGCGGGCCACCATCCCTAGGGGCAAACCCTCGATAGGTCAGCCCTCCTGCCCAAATGTTTCGCACGCGAAACAATGCGACAGAACCGCTGACATTAAACTTAAGCGCTTGTTAATAGTGTCGCGCTCGCCCTGTCTTGATTTGCCGCTGTTTTCACGAAACAGTCGCGTCATTGCCCCCAAAGGATGTGACATGCAGCGATTTAAGAGCTGGGACGAGATTGAAAAGACCATTGAAGGTGGCCCAACGAAGGCGGAGAGGAAGCTTATCGAGCGTTTGAGAAGCGCTGAAGATCTCGTTTCGAATACTGAGCGAGATCTATCGACCGATGTAACATGGTCCGAAGTCATCGCTGGCAAATACGATGATAGACATATTCGTGCCACCGCTCTCAAAGCCATTTTGTTAAACTTCAGGTATGATCCTAGTGATCTCCAAACCCTTCGCATCGAGAGCTGTTTTATCAGTGGGCCACTTGACCTGTCGCATCAGATTGATTTGCCCAGCTTCCATGTCCGCAACTGCGTTTTTGAAAAAGGCTTCTCAGCTGAACGATCTACATGGCATAGGAGTCTAAGCATGATAGATTGCAGGTTTCCATTCCTGAATGCAGAGGCGTTAGACATTAAAGGCTCTCTGAACCTGGCTAGGTCACGATTTACGACAACCGACCAACCGGCACTCAATCTGCAGAGGGGCAAGGTCGGCGAGAGCGTCAAACTGAATCGTGTCGTCTGCGCCAATACAGCAAAACTCAACGGCCTAAAGGTTGGCTTCCAACTTAACTGCCGCAAGGCCAGTTTTTGTGGAACAGTTAATCCAGCTCTCAACTTACAAAATGCTCGCATCATGGGCGGTCTGGTTTTTCGCGATCTCCGCAAAGTAGAGGGTCGAGTCGTCCTTGCGGGAGCCTATGCGCGAGCCTTAGCTGACGACACTACGAGCTGGCCGGAAATCGTTGTGCTAAACGGCTTTACTTACGACAGGATAAGCAAGGGAAGCAAAGATGCTCAGACCCGGCTCGAATGGCTGTCAGGAGGCGATAGTTGGAACGGAGAGTTCCTCCCCCAACCCTACAGGCAGCTCGCAAAAGTGCTGGACGATATGGGGCACGAGGCCGATGCGCGAGAGGTGCTTTATGTTCTGGAAAAGAAACTGGGCGCAGAGCGGCGCAAAGCGCTATGCCAAGAGATCGAAACGCTGCGCGACACATCCCCTGTCCTTGGCCGACGCATTGTAAAATACCTTCTGCTCGGCGCAGATCATGCGATCGACTGGCTACAACGCGTCACCGTCGGATATGGGCGCAAACCCTTTCGCAGTATCGGCGTGCTTGCAGGCTTGATCCTCACATTCTGGATGCTGACCCTAGCGGCATGGCACACAGGCGGCTTTGCCCCCAACTCCAGCATCGTTCTGACCTCCCCCGACTGGGCGACCTATGACACGCGGAGCATCAGGCCCACGCCACGAAACCCGGCGGACCATTGGAGCGAGACAACCATTCCCGGCCGCGACTGGGAAAGCTTCTCTGCCATCGCCTACGCCGCAGATGTGGTGATCCCTATCATCGACTTCGGCCAGACCGACGCCTGGGCGCCCTCCACTACACGGGGGCCTGCTGGTGTGATCCTGTGGTGGGCGCGTTGGATATTCACGCTCTTTGGCTGGATTGTCACCGCCCTTGGCGCGGCGGCTTTGACGGGGATTATCCGCCGCGAGTGATCCCTGTATGTCATCTTTCCCCAAATACTCTCGCCGAAGGCATCCCAACCTGTCCTCATCTCCCTAGCCCCGGCGCAGTGCTAGTGGTTCTGGACTTCTGGCTCTGTGCTTGCCAACTGCGTCAATCATCGGCACAACCGGCTCAGCATCATCAGGAGGGCAGCGCGTGACCACTTCAATCTCTCGCGACACCATGATCGCCGTGATCGGCGGTTCGGGACTTTACGACATCGACGGTTTGCAGGACGCAAAATGGGTCTCGGTCGAGACACCCTGGGGCGCGCCTTCGGATCAGATCCTGACCGGCAAGCTGGATGGCGTGAAGATGGCCTTTCTGCCGCGGCACGGGCGCGGCCATGTGCATGCGCCAACCGATGTGCCCTACCGTGCCAATATTGACGCCTTGAAACGGCTGGGCGTGACCGATGTGTTTTCGATCTCCGCCTGCGGCTCCTTCCGCGAAAACATGGCGCCCGGCGATTTTGTCGTGGTCGATCAGTTCATCGATCGGACATTTGCCCGCGAGAAGAGCTTTTTTGGCAGCGGCTGCGTGGCGCATGTCAGCGTGGCGCACCCCACCTGCGAGCGCCTCTCCGATGCGGCCGAAACCGCGGCGCGGGACGCGGGCATCAATGTGCATCGCGGCGGCACCTATCTCTGTATGGAGGGGCCGCAGTTTTCATCGATGGCCGAAAGCAAAATGTACCGCAGCTGGGGCTGTGACGTGATCGGCATGACCAATATGCCGGAGGCGAAACTCGCCCGCGAAGCCGAGCTGTGCTATGCCTCTGTGGCAATGGTCACGGACTACGACAGCTGGCACCCGGATCATGGGGCTGTGGACATCACCGACATCATTGCAACGCTGCAGGGCAATTCCGCCAACGGACGCGAGTTGGTCCGCCGTTTGCCCGCGCTTTTGGGCAAAACCCGCGCCGATTGCCCCCATGGCTGCGACAAGGCGCTGGAATATGCGATCATGACCGCACCAGAAAAACGCGATCCAGCCCTGCTGGCGAAACTGGATGCGGTTGCGGGTCGGGTTCTGGGCTAAGCGCACGTGCGTTGTGGTGTTTGCAGTGTTCTGGACACCACAGCGCAAACGCAGCGGTACAGCTGGCTGAGCAATCTGGCTGAACAAGAATGGCCGCCTGATCCGAGTGACAGGCGCGCCAAATAGGTTCCCACCAAATAGGTTCCCAAAGGTCACATCTGCAAAAGAGCCGTGCAATCCGGCCTGCTTCCTCTTGCCCGACGCGGTCTGATGCGCCACACAGCACCCGCCCTTCTGACAGGGGCACGCCTCGGCCACATTGCCGATCCAACTGTCGACCAAACCGACAACCTAAGATGAGGGACGCCCCTATGGCCCGCAAAACCGCTGTCAAAGACTACATCCGCACCATCGTGGATTTCCCCCACGAAGGCATCATGTTCCGCGATGTCACCACTCTGTTTGCCGACCCACGCGGCTTTCGCATGGCCATCGACCAGATGCTGCACCCCTATGCGGGCGAGCGGATCGACAAGGTTGTCGGGCTCGAAGCCCGTGGTTTTATCCTGGGCGGCGCCATCGCGCACCAGCTGAGCGTGGGCTTTGTGCCGATCCGCAAAAAGGGCAAATTGCCCGGCACCACCATTAGCCAGGACTACAAGCTGGAATACGGCGAGGCGATCATGGAAATCCATGACGACGCGATCCAGCCTGGCGAGAAGGTCCTGGTCGTCGACGATCTGCTGGCGACAGGTGGCACCGCGGCCGCGGGCATCAAGCTGATCGAACGCCTGGGCGGAGAGATCATCTCCTGCGCCTTCATCATCGACCTGCCAGAGCTGGGCGGGCGCAAGGTGCTGGAAGATCTGGGCATGGATGTCACCGTTCTGTGTGAGTTCGAGGGCGCCTGATCAGGGCCCAGATCATACGTTATGGGGGCAGATCACACCAAAAGATCGCCCAAGTTATCACAAAAACGTGACTGGAATATCGCAGAGCGCGTGGCTTAGGCGGCGCGCTTTTTCTGTCAAGCGGCTCTGAGCGGAAAGTCCCCAGATCCAAAATGCAACATGGTCCGTAACCTTCGCGATGTCAGCTTCGACATCAGTCAAACGACAGAGGAAACATTCCATGATCCGCAAGACACTTCTGAGTGCCGCAGCAACTTTTGCCCTGGCGACATCGGCGTTTGCCGGCGGCCACGCAAAGGACATCGTCGACACAGCCGTCGGCGCAGGCGACTTTTCGACCTTGGTCGCAGCAGTGCAGGCCGCCGGTCTGGTTGACACCCTGAAGGGCGATGGCCCGTTCACCGTCTTTGCCCCAACTGACGCCGCCTTTGCCGCGCTGCCAGCTGGCACCGTCGAAGAGCTGCTGAAGCCGGAAAACAAAGATCAACTGGTTGCGATCCTGACCTACCACGTGGTTCCCGGCAAAGTGATGTCCGGCGATCTGGTTGACGACATGAAAGCCGCCACCGTCCAGGGCAGCGAAATCACCATCGATCTGGACAACGGTGTGATGATCGACGAAGCCAGCGTCGTCAGCGCCGACATCGAGGCTGACAATGGCGTCATCCACGTCATCGACAAGGTGATCATGCCCTGATCAGAACGCGTTGATCAGCAGGGTCTGATCAATACCGTTTGATCCAATCCGCTGCCACAACCGCGCCCGAGGATTGTGGCAGAGCGCTGGACCGTACACTTGGATGGTCGATCCGCAATCAGCAGATCCCACCCCAGTGTCTGTGCCAGCCGTCCCGACAGCAGCGTGTTTTTGCTGTCGGGTTCGTTTCGCGGCAACGCCCTGTGGCGCCCCTCTCCCCCTTTTGCGCCCTTGTCCATTGTCGCTGCATGTCGGCATGCATATCCAGCGTGCTGGCATGCAAAATTAGCGATGTCCTGTCAGGCAAGGACGCCGGTGTTAGGAGTCTGCCAGCGGGACAACTGCGCCGGGGTTCATGATCCCATGAGGATCAAGCGCCGCTTTGATCGCGCGCATCGCGGCCAATTTGGTCGGATCCCCATAGCGCTGCAGATCCGCGACCTTCAGACGCCCCACCCCGTGTTCAGCACTGACAGAGCCGCCCATCTCATGGGTGAGATCATGCACGATCCGTTTCACCTGTGGCCGCAGATGTTCGTAGTCCGCGCGGGATTTCCCGGCGGCGGGAAAGACATTGTAGTGGAGGTTCCCATCACCCAGATGGCCGAAGGAATTGATCCGCATATCTCCAAGCTGCGCGAGGCGCTTGCCGCCCTCGACGATGAACGCCGGGATTGCGGAAATCGGGATGGAAATATCGTGGCTGGAGACTGACCCGATGCGCCGGTTGGCTTCTGGGATATGTTCGCGCACCGACCACAGGGCCTGGCGCTGCGTCTCGGACTGGGCAATCACCCCATCCGCGCTGAGCCCGGCCTGCAATGCGGTTTCAAACAGTTCGGTCAGGGCCTCCTGCGGTGAACGACCACGGGGCAGGCCCAGATCGATCAGCACGCACCACTCTGGCAGTTCCTGCATAGGAAAGCGGATGTCCGGCACTTTTTCCTGCAGGAACTCCAGACCTTGGCGATGGATCAGTTCAAAGGCGCTGATGCTCTCCCCCAGTTGGTCGCGGGCGAGGCTCAGCAGATCAATCGCGGCCTGCGGCGACGCCACGGTCAACAGGGCAGCCCCCTGCTCTGCGGGCCGCGCAAACAGTTTGAGCGACGCGGCTGTGATAATGCCCAAGGTGCCCTCTGCGCCGATCAGAAGATTGCGCAGATCATAGCCTGTGTTGTCCTTGCGCAGGCGGTTCAGCCCCCGCCAAATGTCACCATTCGGCAGCACCGCCTCCACCCCGAGGCAGAGATCGCGGGCGTTTCCATAGCGCAAGACATTCACCCCGCCTGCATTGGTCGCAAGCGTGCCCCCGATCCGGGCGGAGCCTTCGGCGGCCAGCGACAGCGGAAACAGACGGCCTGCGTCCTCTGCCGCGCGCTGCACATCCGCCAGGATCATCCCGGCCTCGACCATCAGTACGTTTTCTGCCGGAAAGACCCCCCTGAGACCCGACAGTCGCTCCATCGAAATCACCAGCGGTGCGGGGCCCTCTCCCTCCATGATCTGACCACCCACAAGACCGGTGCCGCCGCCATAGGGCACCACCGCGACCCGCGCCTCATGGGCGGCGCGCACAAGGGTTGCGACCTCTTCGGTGGTGCGGGGCATGGCGACCGCCCCGGCGCGTCCAGAATAACGCCCGCGCGGCTCTTCCAGATGGCGGCTCTCTGCCGGGCGCAAGGTGCCTTCCGGCAGGCTCTGGCGCAGCTGGTCCAGAAAAGCGGTGTCAGCCGGGTTCAATGTCATGGCAGATCATCCCATCCCTAATATGCAGGCCGTATATGCGGGCCTCCCATGCAGGTCAGCAATCGCCTGCGCGGCGTGGCCAGCCTGCCCTTCGTTGGGTCGCGATCAGGCCTGGCCAACCTGTGTGCGCCCACGCCGATCATGGCGCAATGATGCATATAGAACATGTGTCCGCCAGCGCCCGTTGATTTGCAGATATGATTGCGCAACGCCCTCATATTTGAAACCGGCACTCTCCAGCAAACCACGCGAGGCGGCGTTTTCGGGCAGGCAGGCGGCCTCGATGCGGGACAAATCCAATTTGGTGAAAGCATGATGCACCACCGCGCCAATGGCCTCGCGCATATAGCCGTTGCGGGCAAAAGGCTCCCCCGTCCAATACCCAAGCGTGCCTGCCTGGGCAGGACCCCGGCGGATATTGTCGAGCGTGATGGCGCCCAAGATCGCCTGATCCGCCCGGCGGATCAGAAACAACGGCAAGGCAGAACCCGAGCTGACAGAGCGGCGCGCCCAATAGACCCGGTTGGTAAAGCTCTTACGGCTGAGATGATCGGCGGCCCAGACCGGCTCCCACGGGGTCAGATAGTCGCGACTATGCTGGCGCAGGGCAGACCATTCGCGAAAATCAGCATGAACCGGCGGCCGCAGAGTCATCCGCTCGGTTTCAATGCGTACCTTGCGTCCGGTCAGCAACATCAGGCCGCGCGCCTCTCCTTCAAGGCGTCCAGACCGGCCGCACTGCCAACAGGGCCATATAGCGCAAGCGCCATTGGGGCCTGATGGGCCATCGTCTCTGCCATTGCACGCACATCCGCGGTGGTCACCGCATCAATCCGCGCCACCGTATCTTCGAGCGGCGGCACCCGGTCCCAGATCTGCACCAGCCGGGCCAGACGTTCAGCGCGATTGGTTGGGCTTTCGAGGCCCATCAGCATACCCGCCTTCATCTGCGCGCGGGCGCGGTCCACCTCTGCGTCGCTCATGTCTTCTGCGGCGCGCTTCATCTCGTCGATGGTGATTTGCGCCAGTTCCTGCAGCTGCGCCCCGGAGGTGCCCGCATAAAGCGTCAGCGCACCGGTATCGGCATAGGCCCCCGTCTGTGCAAAAATCGTGTAGCAGAGCCCGCGTTTTTCACGGACCTCCTGGAACAGGCGGCTGGACATGCCCCCGCCCAGGGCGCTGGAATAGATCTGCGCGGTATAGATATCGAGATCGCGGTATCCCGGCCCTTCGAAGGCCAAGGCAAAATGGGCCTGCTCCAACGCTTTTTCCTGCCGTGCCTCACCGCCGGTGAACCGTGCAGGCGCCACGACGGCGGTCGGTTTTGGCGCGAGGTCCCCAAACAGCTGCTCCGCGAGGGTCACGATGGCATCGTGATCGACCGCGCCGGAGGCCGCCAGAATCATCTGACCCGGGCCATAGTGCTCTGCCACAAACCGCTGCAGGTCTTCTTTGCCGAAGCTTTGCACCCGCTCTGCCGGACCCAGAATGGTGCGTCCGATGGGTTGGTCGTGATAGCTTTCTTCCTGCAGCCAGTCGAAAATCACATCATCCGGTGTATCAAGTGCCTGCCCGATTTCCTGCAGGATCACGCCGCGTTCGATTTCGATCTCGCGTTCGTCAAACACCGGGTTCAGCACAATATCGGCCACCACATCCAGCGCCAGCGCCACATCTTCCTTCAGCACCCGCGCGTAGTAGGCCGTGACTTCGCGGCTGGTGTAGGCGTTGATATAGCCACCGACATCTTCGATGGCTTCGGCGATCTGCAGCGCACTGCGCCGTTTGGTGCCCTTGAACGCCATATGCTCCAGAAAATGGGCAATGCCGTTCTGTTCGATCCGCTCATGGCGCCCGCCTGCGTTCACCCAGAGGCCGATGGCAGCAGATTGCAGCCCCGGCATGCTTTCGGTGACGATGCGGAAGCCATTGGCGAGTTGGTGCTGTTGAACTGTCAATGCGCGATCTGCTCTCTGATGTGACGTTCGAGTGTGTCCAGATCATTTGCGATCCGTGTCACCCGTTCCGACTTGTCATATAGATCTGCCATCCGCGGGGGAAGAGGCGGATGCACATCGCTGGCGGCTTCGACCGCGGCGGGGAATTTCGCCGGATGGGCGGTGGCCAATGTCACCATGGGCACAGCTGGATCGCGAAGCTCATTGGCGACTTTGACGCCAATTGCGCTGTGCGGGCAAAGCAGCTCGCCAGAGGCCTTGTGTTCAGATGCAATGGTGGCGGAGGTTTCTGCCTCCGAGCAGCGGCCCGACGCATAGTGATCGCGCAGTGCTTCCATCGCGCCCTGGCTGACCTCAAAACCACCTGTTTTCAATTCGTCCATCAGCTGCGACACGGCCGCGCCATCGCGATCATAGGCATAAAACAGCGCGCGTTCGAAGTTGGAGGAGACCTGAATATCCATGGAGGGCGAGATAGAGGGGATGGTCTCGCCCTTGTGGTATCCTTGGCCCGACAGGCAGCGGTGCAGAATATCGTTCTGGTTGGTCGCAACCACCAGCTTGTCCACCGGCAGCCCCATCTGTTTGGCGATGAAGCCTGCAAAGATATCGCCGAAATTGCCGGTTGGCACGGTGAAGCTCACCTTGCGGTCCGGCGCCCCGAGGGAGACCGCAGCAAAGAAGTAGTAAACCACCTGCGCCAAAACCCGCGCAAAGTTGATCGAGTTGACCCCCGCCAGTTTGACGTCATCGCGGAATTCAAAGTCGTTGAACATGTCCTTGAGCGCGGCCTGACAATCATCAAAGTCGCCATCCACGGCAAGCGCGTGCACATTGCTGTCGGTCGGGGTGGTCATCTGGCGGCGCTGCACCTCGGAGACGCGGCCATGCGGATAAAGGATGAAGACATTGACCGCATCCAGCCCGCCAAAGGCCTGGATCGCTGCCGATCCGGTATCACCAGAGGTTGCCCCGACGATGGTCACACTGTCGCCCCGACGCTTCAGCGCGGTTTCAAACAGCTGGCCAATCAGCTGCATGGCGAAATCCTTGAACGCCAGGGTCGGGCCGTGAAACAGCTCCATCAGGAAATGGTTGGGCGCCAGCTGCACCATCGGCGCGCGAGCCGCGTGGCCAAAGCTGGCGTAGGCGCGATCAATGATGCCGCGGAACTCTGCCTCGGTGAAACACTCGCCCACGAAGGGCCACATCACACGGAACGCGACCTCTTCATAGGATTGGCCTGCAAGGGCGGCGATGTCATCGCGCGACAGGGTTGGGATCTCCGCCGGCACATATAGCCCGCCGTCGCGGGCCAATCCGGTCAGCATCGCCTCTTCAAAGGTCAGCTCGGGCGCCTTGCCCCGGGTTGAAATATATTTCATCGGTTCAGCCTTCGGATTTTGGGCGCGCGCGCCACAGGAAATAAACGGTCATCGCGGCCCAGATCACGGCCAGCGAAAACCAGGTTATCGCATATTGCAGATGATTGTTCTTGATACCCACGGTGGTGACCGGTTGTGGCCGGATGTCCGTCTGCGCAGAGGTGTCCCGCACCACCAGCAACAGCGGTTCGGTCTCAAGCGTCTGCGCCATCAGCGCCAGATCGCGGGCATAGAAGATATTGCCGTCCAGATCGGCGGGGGGTGTGCTCCAGTCCACTTCATCGGGCCAGAGCAGATTGCCGCGGACGGTGACAGCGCCTGCCGCGCGCTCTGCGTCTTTGTCGGCGGCTGGAACAAAGCCACGGTCCAGCAGCAGGCGGCGCCCCTCCGGTGTTACCAGAGGCGCGATCACCCGGTAGCCTGTTTCCGCCTCTTTGGTGACCCAGAAAACATGCAATTCGCGCGGCTCCAGCGTGCCTGACACAGTCACGGCGCGGTATCTGTCGCGATCTTGTTCGGGTGCGGCTGGGAGCGCGGCGGGCGCAGCAGCAAGGCGGGTTTCGATCGTCGCCAGCAAGGCTTCTTTCCACTCCAGGCGCTGGACCTGCCAGACACCGAGGCCCACGAGAGCCGCAAGGCCCAGCCCGCCGACACCGGATAGAAAGTTCAACCGCCGCATTGCTTTGTCCTTACCAAAGAGACAGCGCGCGAAGCCGGGCTCCGCGCGCTGCATGTCTTACGGTGTCAGGTCGGGATTCGGAACCACAAACCTGTACCCCTTACAATTCGTCCCCTTTGTGGCTGAGCCAACTGCCGAACCTCCGGGCAATTGACCCAACAGTGTTCTGGGGGGCCGAACCGTCAGGGCGCCTTAGCCACCCAGGCCAGCGGTGCCCCAGATGTAGACCGCCACGAAGAGGAACAGCCACACCACGTCAACGAAGTGCCAGTACCAGGCTGCGGCCTCGAAACCGACGTGCTGTTTCGGGGTGAAGTCACCCTTCATTGCGCGCACCAAGCAGACGGTGAGGAAGATGGTGCCGATGATCACGTGGAAGCCGTGGAAACCAGTGGCCATGAAGAAGTTCGAGTAGAACTCATCACCGCCGAACTGCCAGCCTTCGTGCAGCAGGTGGTAGTATTCATAGGCCTGCAGCGCGGTGAAGAACACGCCAAGACCGATGCCCCAGGCCAGACCCTGCACCAACGCCTTGCGGTCATTGTTGTGCACCAGCGCGTGGTGCGCCCAGGTCACGGCACAGCCGGACAGCAGCAGAACCAGAGTGTTGATCAGCGGCAGGTGGAACGCATCGACCGGATAGATCGCAGGCGCCACATATTCAGTGCCGACATATGTCTCCATCGGATAGATCGCGTGTTTGAAGAACGACCAGAACCAAGCGAAGAAGAACATGACTTCGGACATCACAAACAGGATGAAGCCGTAGCGCAGGCCGATGCGAACAACAGGCGTGTGATCGCCCTGGCGTGCTTCGGCGACCACTTCGGCCCACCAGGCATAGGCGCTGTAAAGCACCATGACAAAGCCGCCCCAGAAGGCCCAGGCCGTGACACCGTGCATCCACAGCACAGCGCCAAACAGCATGATGAAGACGCCTACCGAGCTGAGCAGCGGCCAGATCGATGGCGGAAGAATATGATAGTCGTGGTTTTTTGCGTGCGCCATTTCAGTGTCCCTCACCTAGCGGCCTAGTTCGTGATTGTGTCTGCGTCGGTGGTATCACCTGTTTCGAGGGCGGCATAGCCTTCGGGCAGATCAATTTCATAGAATGTATAAGACAGGGTAATCGTGTGAATGAATTTCCCGTCCCGGTCATCGACGATCTCGGGATCGACGTAGAAGGTGACAGGCATTTCAACCCGCTCACCCGGTTGCAAAACCTGCTCTTCGAAGCAGAAGCAGGCAATTTTCTCAAAGAAGTAACCAGCCTGATAGGGCGTCACATTGTAGGACGCCTGCCCGGCCACTGGTTTGTCTGTTGGGTTGTAAGCCTCGTAGAAGGCCAAGCCGGTTTCACCGATCCGCACCGTCATTTCCCGTTCGATCGGGCGGAATTCCCATGGCATGTCACGGGCCTTGGACGCGTCGAAGCGCACCGTGATGGTTTGGTCCAGGATGGTGTCAGATTCCGACTCGGCCACGCCAGTGACGCCACCAAAGCCCGTCACCCGACAGAACCAATCGTAAAATGGCACCGAGGCCCAGGACAGGCCGCCCATCAGGACGACGACGCCAACCAGTTGCAAAACAGTCTTTCTTGGTCCGTTCATTGCCATAGTATCAGCCCTCTGTCTGCTGGCTATCTGCCGAAGAATTGGGGAATTTGAAGCCGCTGGATGTGACCTTCACCATGGTCAGGGCCAGGATCAGCACCACGAAGGAGGCCAGCAGCACGCCGACGCCAAGATTACGGCCTTTGCGGCGATGGTGCAGTTCATGTTCTTTGCGCAGGCTCATATCACCAGCCCCCCAAACCATAAGGTTTCAAAACGGCTTCGAAGAGAATCGCGCCAAAATGCAGGAAGAGATAGAGCAGCGACAGTTTGAAGAAGCTGCGTTCCACCTTGAAGTTGTCCGCCTCGCAGGCGACCTCATCGCGGCGCCAGATTTTCCAGGCGCCCTGCAGGAACAGGGCATTCAGGACCAGTGCCGTCGCCAGGTAAAGCGCTCCGCCGATGGATGAAAACCCGGTGCCCACCGCCAGCAGCGCCAGCAGAATGGTGTAGACCAGAATATGCTTGCGCGTGGATGGGCGGCCGTGGGTGACAGTTAGCATGGGCACACCGGCATCATCGTAGTCGGAGCGCATGAACAGAGCGAGCGCCCAGAAATGCGGCGGCGTCCACATGAAGGTCAGCGCGAACATCAACCACGGCTCGATCGTCATGGAACCGGTGGCCGCGACCCAACCGATCACCGGGGGGAAGGCACCAGCCGCACCACCGATCACGATGTTCTGCGGCGTCAGACGTTTCAGCCACATGGTGTAGACCACCACATAGAAGAAGATGGTGAAGGCCAGCCAGGCGCCTGCCATGATGTTGGTGGCCAGCGCCAGCATGATCACGGAAAGGCCGGACAGTGCCAGACCCAGTGACAGCGCCTCGCCACCGTCCACCTTGCCCGCGGGAATCGGGCGCTTGCGGGTGCGGACCATCACCTTGTCGATATCTGCGTCCCACCACATATTCAGCGCGCCGGACGCGCCGCCACCGATGGCGATGAACAAGATGGCGCAGAAGCCGATGACCGGATGGACAGACACAGGTGCCGCCAACAGACCGACAAGCGCGGTGAACACAACCAGTGACATCACCCGTGGTTTCAGCAGGGCGAAATAATCGCCGAACTCTGCATCACCGCTCTGGGCTGTGCTGGCATTTATGCTTGCGTCGGTCATGTGTCTTGAACTCTCTCGTCAGCTACGGGCGCGTGGAGCACGGGCACGTCAGAAAGGGGTGTTTTCTCTAAGACGTCGGACACACGGATGCGCCCGACGTTTATTTTGTGGTTGGTTCCCTGCGACTGGCGCCTTGCGCCGACTTTGCCCACCCTAACGCCAATCCCTGAAGGGTCGCGTTTCACAGTGTGGGCTTTGCCGCTGGGACCACCCTAGATAGCTGCCGCCGTGGGCTGCGATCAGTTCGCGGCCACCTGGAAGCTGCGCGGTGTACCGGCGAATTCCTCAATCGCGCCGTCCAACCATGCCTCATATTCGGCAGGTGTCACAACTTTGACAGTGATCGGCATGTAGGCGTGGTCCTTACCGCACAGCTCGGAGCACTGGCCAAAGTAGACGCCTTCACGACCTTCTTCGACCTTGAACCACAACTCAGCCAGACGACCTGGTACCGCGTCCTGCTTCACGCCGAAGGAGGGGATGGTCCAGGAGTGGATCACGTCCGCACCGGTCACCTGCATCACAACCACCTTGCCCGAGGGCACGACAACTGCAGTGTCGGTGGCCAGCAGATATTCGTCCTGTGCGTAGCCGTTTGCTTCCAGCTGGTCGCGGGGCAGCATGTAGCTTTCAAAGCCGAACTCGTGGTCGGTATACTCATACCCCCAGTACCACTGGTATCCGGTGACCTTGATGTTGATGTCGCCTTCTGGGATTTCCTGCTGGCGGAACAGCTCTGGCAGGGAGAAGGACCCGATGAACACCAGGATCAGAATCGGCACCACGGTCCACGCGATTTCGATCGGCGTGTTGTGTGTGAAAGAAGCCGGTGTTGGGTTGGCGCGACGGTTGAAGCGCACGATTGCATAGAGCAACAGCCCGCCAACGAATACGCAAACAGCGGTGATGATCAGAAGGATCATGTAATCGAGAGTGTGGATGCCTTCTGCAAGCTCAGTCGCTGCAGGCTGGAATCCAAGGTTGCCGTCGGTCGGCTTACCAATGGTTTCCAGACCTTCTTGCGCGATGGCTGGAAGGCTCGATAGGCCTGCGAAAAGGCCGGAAAGCATCAAAGCGTTCTTCATGTTATGTCCTGATCGGTTGATCGAGTTGTTCCTACTCCGGTGGTTATAAGCGAAATGTATTGCGATTCCACAAAACGCACCGAACCCGTTGTCTTTGACGCTGCTAAAAATCATATTCCATCGTACAGTTAAAGAGGGATGCTCGCGTCAAAGCGTCGCTTTCTTGATTTAAATCAAAAAACCAAGGTGAAAGTCATGGATACCGAGACGTTCCGCCCCTTCGAAACCACCCTGCCCGAGACCGAAGCACTCGCGGTGTTGAAACAGGCACTTGCCGGGGCCGATGATGGCGAGATTTTTGTGGAACGCCGCAAATCAGAGGCATTGGTTTTTGACGATGGGCGGCTGCGCAATGCCAGCTATGATGCGGCCGAGGGCTTTGGTCTGCGGGCGATCAACGGCGAGGTGGCCGGGTATGCTCATTCCACGGACCTGTCGATTTCAGCGCTGAAACGCGCGGCCGAAACCGCGCGGCTCGCTGTGGGCGACGGCGGCGGCACCATGGCGCCAGCCCCCAAAGCCACCAACACGCATCTTTATACCGATGATGACCCCTTCGGTGCCATGCCGTTTGCGGTGAAGATCGAAACACTGCGCGAGATCGACGCCTTTGCCCGCGATCTAGATTCGCGGGTGGTGCAAGTGTCCGCCATGTTGGCCGCCTCTCTGCAAGAGGTGGATATTCTGCGTGCCGATGGCAGCCGGGTGCGGGATGTGCGCCCGATGACACGGTTGAATGTCTCGGTGATCGTCGAACAGGACGGGCGCCGCGAAAGCGGCAGCGCTGGTGGCGGTGGCCGGGTCAAACTGGATGGTCTGGTCGACCCGGCAGACTGGCAGGACAAGGTGCGCGAAGCGCTGCGCATCGCCTGTGTCAACCTGGAGGCCGTGCCTGCCCCCGCCGGTGAAATGGACGTTGTGCTTGGGCCAGGCTGGCCCGGCATCCTGTTGCATGAGGCCATCGGCCATGGCCTGGAGGGGGATTTCAACCGCAAGGGATCCTCGGCTTTTGCCGGGCTGATGGGCAAACAGATCGCGGCCAAAGGTGTGACGGTCCTGGACGACGGCACCCTGCCTGACCGGCGCGGCTCCATCACCGTTGATGACGAAGGCACGCCCAGCCAGAAAACCACGCTGATCGAAGATGGCGTGCTTGTCGGCTTTATGCAGGACCGCCAAAACGCGCGCCTGATGGGTGTCGACAGCACCGGCAACGGCCGCCGCGAAAGCTATGCCCACGCACCGATGCCGCGGATGACCAACACATATATGTTGGGCGGAGAGGCGAACCCGGAAGATCTGGTCGCCTCCATCAAGGATGGGATCTGGGCGGTCGGCTTTGGTGGCGGACAGGTTGACATCACCAATGGCAAGTTCGTGTTCTCCTGCACCGAAGCCTATCGCGTCAAAGACGGTAAAATCGGCGCACCGGTAAAAGGTGCCACCCTGATTGGCGATGGCGCCACCGCGCTGAACCAGATTCGCGCCCTCGGCAACGACATGGCGCTGGACCCCGGCATGGGCAATTGCGGCAAACAGGGGCAATGGGTGCCTGTCGGCGTTGGCCAGCCCAGCGTTTTGATGGGCGGATTGACCGTAGGTGGCTCGGCCACCTGACCTGCCCTAGCGATTCTGCCCCTGCCCTGCGTCCCAAAAGACGCGGGGCAGCGGCCTGTTGGGCGTGATTTTGGCGCGAGTCGCCGCGAGCATGATCAACGGCAGCAAAACTCAGATCGTCACCCACAGGTCGAGTCGCTCCAAATATGCACAATCTGCGCCCTCCGGACACGACAATGCGACAGGGCCCGGATCGCCCCGCAGCATGGCGATCAAAAATACGCACAAAACCGCGAGAATTTATATCGAGAGTCCAAAGGGTTGGATTTTATTTAGCGAAAAGCTTGTTTCAAATTGCCCACGTTCACCAACTGTTAACCACCAAAGAGTTATACTTAGCGTCATCGAACTTCCGAGTTTTGATGAGTTGACGTCATGCGTGAAAACGGTTCAGTTAGGCTCATGATCCGCCCCGGTTTTCTTACCCCTTCAGAGCGTCGAGAGCTTGAGGCTTGCGTGCGCAGTCATC
>NZ_JAJDWC010000082.1 GCF_022825805.1 Phaeobacter sp. | reverse complement strand
CGAATACACGTCTTCGAACTTCATAAGTCGAACTTCCTGTAACACTTCTGTCCGCTTCATAACGCCTCCTTTCGGAGACATGATAAAACCGGACAGATCGCATGTTACCTACACCGGACATATCGCTTGTTAGCGACAAGGATTTCGCGACAGTCTCGAGATCGCTTATGAAAGCCGCTATGATCAATTCGATCTCAACATCGACAAGCCCGAGCCGCTGATCCCCCGCGAATTGCGGTTCAAGGTGACAGAACGCATGGATGTGCACGGCAATGTGCTCATCCCGCTGGATCATGACAGCCTGCAGGACCTGGCGGATGTGATTGCCGCACAGAATATATCAGCTGTGGCCATCGGTCTGCTGCATGCCTATGCCAATCCCGCCCATGAACGCGCGATTAGGGATGCTTTGTTGGCCTCCGGCTGCACGGTCGAAATCACCCTCTCCTCTGATGTCTGCCCCGAGGTGCGCGAATATGAGCGGATCATGACAACGGTTTGCAACGCCTATGTGCAACCGTTGATGGCCCGCTATCTGCGGGCGCTGGAGACCACGCTGGCCGACAATGGCTACAGCTGCCCGCTGTATCTCATGACCTCCGGGGGGGGCATGACCACCTTGGAATCGGCCATTCGCTATCCGATCCGTTTGGTCGAATCTGGTCCCAGCGGCGGTGCCGTACTGGCCAGCCGTTTGGCCGAGCGTCTGCAGGAACAACGCGTTGTCTCGTTTGACATGGGGGGCACCACCGCCAAGATCTGCCTGATCCAGGACTACCAGCCGCAAACCGCCCGCAACTTTGAAATCGCGCGCGCCGCCCGCTTCCAGAAGGGCAGCGGTATGCCCGTGCGCATTCCGGTCATCGAAATGATCGAAATCGGTGCCGGTGGTGGCTCCATTGCGCATGTCGACGGCATGGGGCAATTGCGCATCGGCCCGGAAAGCGCGGGGTCCGTCCCCGGCGCGGCCTGCTACGGCAAAGGTGGCACCAAACCCACCGTGACGGATGCCAATCTGTTGTTGGGCCGGATCAATCCCAGCACATTTGCCGAGGGCAAGATGCCCTTGGATGTCCCCGCAGCCGAAACTGCCATTGCGGCAGATGTAGCTGCTCCACTTGCGGTCTCCGGTCTTGAGGCGGCCTTTGGTGTGACCGAGATGGTCGAAGAAAATATGGCCAATGCCGCGCGCATCCATTCTGTGGAACACGGCGCCGATTTGTCGACCTTCACCATGATTGCCTTCGGTGGCGGCGGGCCACTGCATGCGGTCCGCCTGGCGGAAAAGCTCGGTGTGCAAAAAGTGATCGTGCCCGCAAACTCCGGCGTCGGTTCAGCAGTCGGCTTCTTGCAAGCGCCCGTGGCCTACGAGGTGGTCAGAAGCCGCTATATGACGCTGGATCAGTTTGATCCAGACGCCGCCAATCAGGTGATCGGTGCAATTTCGGATGAGGCCCACAGCATCGTCAGCGGCAGCGATCCCAACGCAGAGATTTCACTGACCTGCACGGCCTACATGCGCTACGTCGGTCAGGGTCACGAAATTCAGGTCCCCATTCCGGCGGGCACATTGACGGCCCAGGATACGGCAACCATCAAAGCCAGCTATGAGGCAGCTTACGGGTGCCTTTATGGGCGCACCATTCCGCAACGGGATATCGAAATCCTGTCCTGGTCCATGGTCGCTGCGACAGTCCTGCCCGCTTTGGACATCATCCCCAATGACACCCCGGCCAAAGGCTGCGATCCCATTGAAACGCGCACCGTCTTTGTCCCCTCACAAAAGGCGCAAACAGACATCCCCGTCTACTGGCGCCCGGATATGCCCGCTGGCGCAGAATTCACCGGCCCGGCTTTGGTCGCCGAACCCCAAACAACCACCTTTGTGACCGATGGCTTCAAAGGCCGCATCGACGCCGATGCGAACCTCATTCTGGAAAGGATCTGATGATGACCGGCACACCCCTTAGCGAGATCGAAAAACAGATCCTCTGGAACCGTCTGATCGCCATCGTCGAAGAACAGGCGCAGACGCTGATGCGCACCGCCTTTAACCCCATCGTCCGGGAGTCGGGCGATCTGTCCGCCGGACTCTTTGATCTGCAGGGTCGGATGATCGCACAGGCCGTGACCGGAACGCCGGGCCATGTCAACACCATGGCAGAATCCGTCCGCTACTTTCTGGAGGCCTTCAGCCCCGACGATATGCACCCAGAGGACATCTATCTCACCAATGATCCGTGGAAGGCCGCGGGGCATCTGAATGACTTCATGCTGGTGCGCCCCTGTTTCCACAAGGGCAAGCTGATCGGATACACCTCCTGCACCAGCCATCTCGCCGATCTGGGCGGCCTTGGGTTTGGGCCCGACGGCTCAGACGTGCTGGACGAAGGCCTGTTTGTGCCCATCCTAAAGCTGGTTGATGCGGGCAAACTGGATCAGACCTTCATGACCCTGCTGAAGGCAAACAGCCGTGTTCCCATTGAAGTCGAAGGCGACACCTATGCGCTGATTGCCTGCGTTGAATGCGGCAGCCGCCGGACCTCAGAATGTCTGGACGATATCGGCATCGATGATCTGGAAGACATCGCTGATTACATCATCGACACCTCGCGTAGCCGCACCAACGATCTGGTCCGGGCCCTGCCAGATGGGGTCTATGACAATCAGATGCGCGTAGACGGATATGATGAACCGCTGGATCTTGTGGCACGGATGACCATTGCCGATGGCGAGATCACGGTTGATTTCACCGGCACCTCTGGTCTGTCGCGTAAAGGCATCAACTGCCCATTGAACTACGCCAGCGCCTATTCCTGTTTCGCCCTGAAGTGCGCGGTGGCACCGGACATTCCCAATAACGAAGGCTCGTTGCAGCCTTTGCGGATCCAAGCACCGGAAAACACCATCGTGAACGCCCAATATCCGGTGCCCGTCGCGATGCGCCATGTTGTGGGCCAGCTGCTCCCCGATGTTGTGTTTGGCTGTCTGCATCAGGCCATTCCCGGTCGTGTACCGGCCGAAGGGGCCTGCTGCCTATGGGATCTCCCCCTGCGTGGTGGGTATTCGGGCGATGGCCTTGGCAAAACCAAATTTGCCACCGAACTGGTCCACAACGGGGGCACCGGCGCGCGCCCGACCAAAGATGGCTTTTCGGCCACAGCCTTCCCCAGCGGAGTGATGGGATCTTTGGTCGAAATCACCGAAAGCGTCTCGCCCCTGATCATCTGGAAACGCGAATTGCGCCCGGATTCCGGGGGACCCGGCAAATACCGCGGCGGGCTTGGTCAGATCCTTGAACTCTCCAGCAGCGAAGACGCGCCGATTTCGCTCTTTGCAGCACTTGACCGCATCAATCATCCCCCGCGCGGACGCGAAGGCGGGCATGCGGGGGCTGCGGGTGTGCTGCAACTCAGCAATGGTGATCGCTTCCACCCCAAAGGAGAACAAATCATCCCCGCAGGCGAGCGGCTGACCGTTCTGACCCCAGGCGGCGCAGGCTATGGCGCTCCAGAAGAACGCCATCCACAGGATGTCCTGCGCGATGTGCAAACCGGGCTGGTCAGCGTTGAGGCGGCGGAACGCGACTATGGTGTCACCATCACCAGCGCAGACGCCCGCATGTCCGAGGGAGCAAAGTGATGACTAAAGATCTGTCTCAACAAACCCTGACGGCAACCGCACTTGGTTGGATCGACAAAGACACCGACGCCATGGCCGCTCCCCTGCGGCCATCAACGTCCTTCCTGCGGGACCCCAAGGACTTGGCCCGCACAGGTCGGCTCTTTACCCGCGATGACAACCCGACGTTTGATCAACCCGAAGCACTCATCAACGCGCTAGAGGGCGGCGCAGGATGTCTTTTGTTTGCCTCTGGCATGGCTGCGATCACCTCGGTCTTTCATCGGCTGAAACCCGGCGATCATGTGATCCTGCCTCGGCTTGTATATTCTGGCCTGCGCGACTGGATCAACGAACATGGCCAAACCTGGGGGCTCGAGGTCAGCTTTCTGGATCACTACGATGGACCCGCGGTAACCGCAGCCATGATACCGGGGAAAACCAAACTGGTCTGGATGGAAACCCCCAGCAACCCGACCTGGCAGATCACCGATATTGCCGAAATCGCGGCCGCCGCCCATGAAGGTGGCGCCCTTTTGGCAATCGACAGCACTGTTTCGACGCCGATCCTGACACAACCGATCAAACATGGCGCCGATATCGTCATCCACTCCTGCAGCAAATATATGAACGGCCATGGCGACCTGATTGCAGGTGCAGCTGTTGTCGCCCCAGGTCGCGAAGAGGTGCTGGCGGAAATGGCCGCTTTGCGAAACGCTTACGGCGCTGTGTTGGGCAGTTTCGAGGCCTGGCTGCTGTTGCGGGGCATGCGCACCCTGTCGCTGCGGGTCAAATCCGCATCCGCCAGCGCGCTGCGCATTGCCGAATTCCTCGCCGGGCAGCCACAGGTCGCCGAGGTCCTCTACCCGGGCCTAGAGAGCCATCCCAATCATGACATCGCCAAAAAGCAGATGACCGGCGGGTTTGGCGCCATGCTGTCGTTTCGTCTTGTTGGTGGCGAACTGGCCGCCAAAGAAGTGGCTGACCGCGTTCAGGTGATCCGCCAGGCTATTTCTTTTGGCAGCACCGAAACGGTGATCGAACACCGCGCCGGCATGGAAAGCGCAGCCAGCCCGACACCGCGGGATCTGCTGCGGCTCTCGGTGGGTCTGGAGGATGTGACAGACCTGATCACCGACCTGCAGCAGGCATTGGACAGTATCGGAGCCGCGAAATGAACGACCACGACATCGCAAGCCAGCGCCGCAGTCACCGGATCGGGCTGATCGTGCCCTCCTCCAACACCAATGTAGAGCCGGATTTCCAACTGCTTGCTCCAGACAACGTCACCATCCACTCGGTCCGCAGCGGCGGCTATGATGTGGACGCGATCCCTGACTCCGCAGAAATGCGCCGCTTTGTGCGTCAGTCCATAGATCTGCATGTCAGCTTGTTGCGCGATGCCAGAGTGGATGTTCTGGCCTATGGCTGTACATCGGCCACCCTGTCTGATGGGCCAGAGTTTGACCAATCCTTTTGCGCAGAATTGGAACGGCTGGCCGAATGCCCCGCAACAACCGCAGCTGGCGCATTGATTGCCGGGATCAGATCCGTTGGTGCCCTAAGGGTGGCGTTCACCTCGCCCTATGTCCCGCAACTGCGCCGGGAGTCTGTCGCCTTTCTGGAGCAAAGCGGGATCCAGGTCCTGCGGGACCATGGGTTTGACCGGGATCTGAACAGTCTGGAGCAAAACGCCCTGACCCCCAAAGACGCCTATGACATGGCGCTGGCAGCAGATCATCCTGATGCCGATGCGATCGTCATATCCTGCACAGACTACCGTGCCGTCGAGGCGATCACCGCCATCGAGGCCGCGGTGAACAAACCCGTTGTGACCAGCAATCAGGCTTTGATGTATGCGCTGCTGAGCAAGCTCGGCTGTGATCCACGCCCCATCCGCCAGGGCGGCCGCCTCTTCACCCGAGAAGGACTATCCAAATGAGCCAGAACAACACGCCCACAGCCCGGCTGGCCGCGCTGGGTCTGACCCTCCCACCACCGCCGGAACCCGCAGCCCATTACATGCCATGGCTTCGCAGCGATGATCTGATCTTTCTCGCCGGTCAAACCCCGAAACACGGCCGTGAGCTACAGTTTCGCGGACAGGTTGGACAGGATCTGACCATCGAAGAGGCGCGAAAGGCCGCTGAACTCTGTGCGCTGCGGCTGTTGAGCGCGTTGAACGACGCCGCTGGCGGGCTGGAAAATGTGGAACAGGTCACCAAGCTGACCGTGTTTGTGAACGCAGCACCTGGATTTGCGGACCATCCTATCGTCGCCAATGGCGCGTCAGATCTGATCGCCCATGTCCTAGGGCCGCAAGGCGTGCATGCCAGATCCGCTGTTGGGGCGTCCTCCCTGCCCGGCAATGCCGCCGTCGAGGTCGAGGCTTTTGCGCGGTTGAAGGCACAGGCCTGACGGTCGGGCTTCTTACACAGCGGTCTTTTGCGGATTGGTCTGATGTGGCAGACCTGCTGAGGCAGACCAAGACCAAGCCGAGGCGCCCATCGTGAACATCGAAGCAATCCGCACTTTTCTCGAACTTTCGCGGCTCGGCAATTTCAGCCGGGTCGCGGAGAAGATGAACATCACCCAGTCCACCGCAAGCGCTCGGATCAAGGTGTTGGAGGACCATCTGTCCTGCCGGTTGTTTCAACGCAGCCCCGGCGCTGTCACCCTGACGCGTGAGGGCCGCCAGTTTTACCGCTACGCAGCGTCTTTGCTGCAGATGTGGCAACAGGGCTCCCAGGAAATCCGCCAAAGCGTGGCCTATGCAGGGTCTGTCGGCGTCGGTGTTCATATGACGATGTGGCGGCAGTTTATGCCGGAGTGGCTGGTCTGGATGCGGCGCAATCACCCAGACCTGACAACCCATGTCGAAGCGGACTATTCCGAGCGGCTCACAGAATATGTCAGAGAGGGCTTTCTCGACATCGCAATCACCCACATGCCCCGCGCTCTACCGGGGCTGGAGGTCGAAGAATTCAGCTGCGACAGGCTTGTCCTGGTGTCGTCAACACCGCGAGACTTTGCCGACTGCAAGAACTCTGACTACCTGCATGTCGACTGGAGCTATGGCTACCGCGAGGAGCATTTCGAAAAGCTGCCGGAATTGCAGGCGCCGCCCTTCAATATCGGCTATGGGGAAATCGCTCTCGCCTATCTGCTGGTCGAGGACGGCTTCGCCTACCTGCCTTTCAGCACGGTTGAGGACAAACTGGCGACCAACAAGCTGCATATGGTGCAGGGCGCACCAGAATTGTCCCGCCCTGCCTATCTCGTCAAATCGCGCGATCCGGTCCACCCCGAGCGCACGAACGCCGCAATCGAAGGCCTGCGCGCCATCACCAGGGTGGCGGGATAACCCGAGCACCCCTAACTAATTTTCCGCTCAGAGCAGCTCTCGCACGCGGGCCAGCAGTGCTGCGTTCACCGCAACGCCCTCGGTACTGGCCTTCGTCCGGCAGTTGCGACGACTATCACCAGGCAGGCGCGCACCGGGCTGATCCCTAAACGAAGCGACAAGATGGCTCAGCCGTTCCTGAAACGCGCCCGCAGATGTGGCCAACGGATCGATGGCGATGAAACACTGGCCGGTTCTGGGCGGGCCACCGGCGGTGCCCGAAAACGGGCTGGCGACAGACCCCAAGGTGGCCCCGGTCAGGGCCGCCGCCATCAATTCGACTGTCAAGGCGATACCGACGCCTTTATAGCCGCCAGACGGCACCATCGAGCCCTTCAGCCCCGCTTCCGGATCCGTGGTTGGGCGCCCCTCAGCATCCAACACCCAGCCTTCCGGCACGGGTTGGCCTTCGCGAGCGTGTTTCATCACCTCGCTCTTGGCGATCGTGCTGGCAGATTGGTCGATCAACAGCGCAACATCGCCCTGACCATCCGGTGCGGCAATCGAAAACGGGTTTGTCCCGACCACTGGTTTTGCCCCGCCCGACGGCGCGATGGAGGCTGGCGCATTGGTGAACCCGATCCCAAGCAGACCCGCTTGCGCCAGGCGCTGGGTATGAACGCCCAGCACCCCACAATTGTAGGAATTGTGAATCGACAGCACCGCGATGCCCTGCGATTTGGCCAAGGGTTGGAGGCGCTGAAATCCGGCATCAATTGCACTGTGGGCAAAGCCCGTGCCGCCATCGACCACAACCACACCCGGGCGCGGTTCTGTCACCGTCGGGACAGCCTGCCCGTCCACCTTGCCGCAGCGCACATGTTCCGCATAGATCGGCACATAGGCCAATCCGTGCGAGGCAATCCCATCCGCTTCTGTCATTGCCGTCGCCACCGCGAGAGGCCGTGCGTTCGCCTCGGCGGTGCCAGCGGCAACCAGCGCCTGAAAAGCAAGCTCTTCGATCTCAGCAAGGGTAAGCCCAAGTTCGACACTTCAGAACTATATTTGAGGTGCTTGTTTTTGGCGGGTGGTTTTATTTCAATGGGTTAGGGTTGATTAGTGGGTCTAATCCCCCAACTTTTGTCGTCACACGTATTGTTCGTATTCATCATTGCTTG
>NZ_JAJDWC010000102.1 GCF_022825805.1 Phaeobacter sp. | reverse complement strand
CAAGCAATGATGAATACGAACAATACGTGTGACGACAAAAGTTGGGGGATTAGACCCACTAATCAACCCTAACCCATTGAAATAAAACCACCCGCCAAAAACAAGCACCTCAAATATAGTTCTGAAGTGTCGAACTTGGGGTGCAAGAGGCCGTGCGCGCAGGCCAGTTTGATCAACATCCAATCCCTGGCGCCGAATATGACAGAGCCTATTGGCTGCAGCTCAGCGATGCGCCGTCCGATGCCGCACATCTGTTTCGCGACTGGGTGTTCAACACCGCTCAATCGCAGCCATAACCAGCAAGATCGCCGCACAACGACACGCAGCGCCAGCACACCGTGGCGCCCGCATGATGCCTCCTCAATGCGCGTCTCTCGCCTCAGGCGTCTGATGTGAGGGTTGATGTGACGGTGTTCTGAACAGGGCCAGAACATCCTCAGCAATGGCAATCAGAACCGGCACCAGCAAAAGCATCAGCGCGGTGCCGAACAGCTCCCCAAAGGCCAAAGAAATCGCTGCCGGGATCAGATACTGCGCCTGCTCCGAGGTCTCCGTGAGCAGCGGCAACAGGCCGATGACGGTCGTCGCCGTGGTCAGAAAAATCGCCTGGAACCGGCCAATGCCCGCATCATGCAGGGCCTGCGCGACATCAGATCCCTCGCCCCTGGCCTGATTGTAACGGGTGATCATCACCAGACTGTCGTTCACGATCACCCCGGTCAGAGCCAACATGCCGAAGAACGAAAACACCGACAGGCTGACCCCCATGATCATATGCCCGACCGCAGCAGCCACAAATCCAAACGGCACAATGGCCAGGATGACAACAGGTTGCCAATAGCTCTTCAGCGGAACCGCCATCAACACATAGATCAACACAGCAGCAAGCAGCACCGCCCGCTTCAAGCCGTCTTGTATGTCGCCCATTTCCTCCAACTCTCCACCGGACAGGATGGCCACGGTTGGGTATTTCCGGGCCAAGTCTGGCGCCAGTTCGGAAAAGACGGCTTGTGCCACCTCTTCAGGGGCAACCACACCGCGATCTATGCTGGCGCGCACCGTGTTGATGCGTTGGCCATTGCGCCGCTGCACGGCCCCGGCAACATAGCTGCCATCTATTTCAGCAACCACAGACAGCGGCACCCAATTGCCGGTTTGGCTGCGCAGACGGGTTTGCATCAGATCGTCAATCGTATCGCGGCTTGTTGCAGCATTGAGCACAACAACGCGGATCTCGCTGCCATCACGGCGAATACGGCTCACCTCTGCGCCGCCAAAGCCGTATCCGATCTGACGTGCCAGCGTTTCGGCGGTAAATCCGAGATTGCGCGCATCTCCCCGCAGCCGCAATCGCAGTTCTGGCTGCCCACCGGTCAGATCATCGCGGATGTTCGATACACCCTCGATCTGGCGGAGATAGGCCTGCAACTCGTCACTGGCCGCCGCCAGCAGGTCGGTGTCTTTGGATTGCAAGCGCACCTGAAACTCGCCCGCCAGCTGTTCCGTTCCGGTGATCTGAAACTCTGTCGCGCCTTCGACCTCACCAACGCGGGTGCGCCACATGCGGACCACATCCAGGATCGGGACGGTTGGACGATCCAGAACAGGCAGCATTTCCGCATAGATCTGCGCGTTCCCCGCGTTGTTGATCGTTGTGAAAAAGGTTCGGATCGGCAGATCCGCCAGCCCCGCATGCGCCGCAAGTTCTGCGTTTAACCCATGGCCAATCGCTTCGATCCTATCGATGTTCTCCCGGATCAGCGCAAACGGCGCGCGGGCGTCCATCTCCAGATGCACGGTGATGATCTGGCCGGGTACCTCGGGAAAGAAAACAGTCTTGATCTTGCCTTGATACATCAGACCCAAACCAAGCGCCGCAGCCGCAACAAAGGCGATGAACACGGCATAGCGATGGGCGATGGAGGCCACCAACACTGGCTGATAGATCTGGTCGCGAAACCAGAACAATCCACCCCGCGCAGCGTGTTGCACCCGCGCCCAAAGCCGGGTGAGCAGATAGCGGGGTTTGGCATCAACAGACAGATGGGCCAGATGCGAGGGCAGTATGAATTTGCTCTCAATCAGAGAAAAAATCAGCGCAAGAATGACGATACCGGCAAAACTTGCCAGGACCTTGCCGAGTGGATTGTCGATCAGCAGCATCGGGAAAAACGCAGCGATTGTTGTCAGCACGCCAAAGATGGTGGCCACCGCAACCCTGTTGACGCCCTGTTCGGTGCCCTTGATCGGATCGCTGTGCTTGCGCCGCTCCTCAAACACGCTTTCCCCGACGACGACGGCGTCATCGACCAGAATGCCAAGTGCCAGGATCAAACCGAAGGTGGTCACATCATTGAGCGAATAGTTCACCCATTTGGACCCCGCGACTGCCATCGCACCCATGACTGAAATGGGAATGCCCATCGCGACCCAAAAGGCCAATCTGACATTCAAAAACACCGACAGTATCAGGGTCACCAGGATCAATCCCTGCACCCCATTGGAGCGCAACAGCTCGAGCCGATCAGCAATATAACCTGCGCTGTCGCCCCAGACCTCGGCCTCAATCTGTGCAGGCAGTTGAGGTTCAAACGCCTGTACCACACGGCGCACATCACGGCTGACATCCAACAGATTTTCTTTCTGACCGACCAGAACCTCCATCCCGATGGTGGGCTTGCCGTTCAGGCGGAACAGATAGTCTCCCTCCAGAAACCCATCTTCGATGTCAGCCAGATCCGACAGTGGCACATAGGAGCCATCTGCACGCTCGATAATGGGCAAGGCGGCATATTCTGGCGCGTATCTGGCGCGATCATCTGCCCGTAGAAAGATCGTGCCGCCGTCTGTGCGCAAAGCACCCGCTTGAAAAGTCAGCGAGTTCGCCCGGATCGAGTCGCTCACATCCGCGATGGTCAAACCGTACTGCCGCAGCCGTTCAGGGTCGATTTCAATCCGCATCTCCCGCGGAATCAGCCCCCAGATTTTGAGCCGTGACAGCTCCGGTTCCGCCAGCAGGTTCTCCTTCAGCCGCTCTGCGAGGGTCTGCAACGTGGCGGGATCTGCCTCTCCATAGAGATTGACGTAGAGGGCCGGAAAATCGAAACCAGTGGCCTCGATCACCGGCCGTCGCGCGGTGATGGGCAGATCGGTCAGACCATCCACCCGAATGCGCACCCGGTCCAGCACCGCCTGTAGTTTTTCGCCCCCTGCCCGGCGCACGCTCACCACACTCAGCCCGTTCTGTGACTGGGACGAAACGGAGCGCACACCTTCCATCCCCTCCAGCGCCTGCTCGACCTTTTGGGTGATTAATTCGTCCACTTGCTGGGCGGTGGCGTCAGGAAATTCAATCGTGATTTCAACGCTCTCGGGCGGAACCCTCGGAAAGCCCTCGATCCGGATCGACAAAAGCGACTGCACCCCAAGAAACAGGATCAACACCATCAGCAGATTGGCAGCCACAGGATTGCGGATAAACCAAGAGGTTAGCACATGCATCGGTCACTCCTCCGCCATCTGAGGCCGCACCAACTGCCCCGGCAGGAACGAGGCCAGCGGGGTGCGCGCAATCCGCCAGGGGCCCGGCCCATCAGGGGCCGCAAGTGTGAGGCTCTCCTGCGTTCGAAACAGGATCTGAGGTTTGTGTCGCACCAGCAGATCGTCCGCACCCACCATCCAGATCACACCTGCGCGGCTCATCGCTGTTTCGGGAACGGTCAGGGTGTCTGCCATAGGTCGCCCGGCAAATTCCACGCGCAAAAAATCCCCGGCCAACGCATCAAACTGTGGCTGCTTCACCTCCAGATACACCCGCATCTGGCGTGTCGTCGGGTCCAAAAACCCTCCGCCCTGCCGGATATCTGCCACCCCCAAATGGCGGCCATCGCGATGCCAGATGTCCGCCTGGCCGCCTGCAATCGGGTGCTGCAACAGGGACCAGTCTTTCTGGCTCAGCTCCGCGACCAGTTCAAAGTGTTGATCATCCGACAAGGTCAGCAAGGGTTCCCCAATACCAACCGTCTGGCCCAGACTGGCCATCCGTTCGGTCACGAACCCGGCGAAAGGCGCCGTGACCCTCGTGTCATCCAGCTGCTGGCGTGCCGCGGTCAACCGGGCTTGGGCAGAGGCCAATGCGCGCTCGGCAATCCGACGCTCCGGCAGGCGCAACGCCAGTTCATTTGGTGGGGTTTCGCCACTGCGCTCAAATTGCCGCTGCGCAACCGTCACGTCATTTTCGGCCCGCAACAATGCCAGCTTGGCCTCTTGCACGCCCATTTCTGCGGCCGCCACGGCGGCCTCATACGGCACCCGCTCAAGTTCAAAAAGCACAGCGCCAGCCTCAACCCGGGTTCCCGCCAAGGCCGCATCATGCACCTCCACAATGCGTCCCGCCACGGCCGCTCTGATCTCCGTTTTCCAAAGCGGCCGCAGTTCTGCAAAGACCTCAATCCTTGCTGCAGCTGTCTCTCTGGCAACCTCTAGAACGGTCACCGCAGGCGCGGCTGCCGGTTCTGCATTGCGAGCGACATCAATCGTGTCCTCAGTTTCGAACAACACCACAACAACTGCCGCGAGAAGCGCAGCGGACAGGCAAATCCACAGCCAACGGCGCCGCAAGCTCGGGGAGGGTTCAGACATAACGCGTCCTTTCGATCTCCGATGCGAATCGGAGGTTGCCAGTTATTGGTCTCTCGCATATATTATGAACAATCGTTCGTTCAATATATGATTGGGATTTATGACTGACGACGCTCAGAAGCCGCAAGGCAAACGGGAACGCGCAAGCGCGGATCGGCGGTTGAAAATACGTGACGCCGCCATGATGTGCTTTCTGGAATACGGTTTTCACCAAACCGGTGTTCGCGACATCGCAGCGCGGGCGAATGTCAGCCTTGGTAATCTGTACAATCATTTCCCTGGCAAACACGACGTGCTGGTGGAAATCGCAGCCCTGGAGCGCGAAGAACTGGCCCCATTTGTGCGCCAACTCAGCAAAACCGGGCCCGCCGTTCGCCAGTTCGACAAATTTGTGGCAAGCTATGCCAAGTATCTCTCGCGCCCGGAAAACGTGATCCTGACGATTGAAATCTCAAGCGAAGCCATTCGCAAACCTGACCTGGGGCAGCTGTTTGCCGAAAACCGCAGCCACCTGACATCCGCCATCGCCGATCTGCTGCGCCGCGGTCGGGACGCGCAAGCGTTCGACTTTGCAACCGATCCAGAGGATGCAGCACTGATGGTTCTGGAACTGCTGGAAGGCCGCGCCTATCATTGCGTGCTCAACGAAACCAAAATGCGCGCACAGCTGCCGGGATTGCAAATGTTCCTGCACGCCGCCCTGGGTGTGAAATCATAACAATCCGAAATGGCACACGGCCCTGCCAGCGTGATTGGTTAAGCAATTGGTTCGGATGCGGTGGTGCGGGCGGTGGGACTCGAACCCACACGGGGCAACGCCCCAACAGATTTTAAGTCTGGTATGTCTACCATTCCATCACGCCCGCGTGCCACAGGGCTGCTGCCCAGCACGCCATAGACCTAGCGAGAACCAACAGAAGGTACAATCGCTTTTGCAGCTTCTGTTTGCAAAAGAGGTCCTGCGGCCCTGATCGGTGCGATGATATAAACCCGCGCGCAGGAATTGGGGCAGTCGGACAGGCGGTCGGACAGGCGGTCGGTGCGCAGCTCCGTTACAGATCCGTACCCTCCGCCTCCGGTTGGGGACGCGCCGGAACTAAAGGACCTCCGGGCGCGCGCAGATGGCGTTCCGGCAGCCAGGGATTGAACGCAAGCGCCGTATCCAAAGCCTCTACCGCCTCAGTGACGCGCCCCAACCCCAAGAGCGACAAGGCCCGACCACTCATCGCTGCGACATGAGAGGGCGACAACGCAAGCGCACGGTCAAGATCCAGCAACGCCGCTGCAAAATCCTGTCGCAGGTAGTTCACGAATGCCCGCTGATTATACCCCTCCGCATAGTTCGGACAGTAATCCACCAAACGGTCAAAGGCATCCAATGCCCCGATAAAATCAAATGACGCCCGACGCGACATGCCGCGATCCAACAGGGCCTGTGCCTGTTCATTCGGCGCATCCGCCCATAGCGCCCAGAGATCATTGGACAGCTTTTGAGCCTCCGCTTCGTTCGGTGCGGCCTGCAACTGCGAAATCAGGCGCTCCACCGCTGCACTGTGGTCTTTGGGCGCGGGACAGACCTGCGCGCCGCCTGCATCAGATTGCTGGGCCTGAGCCGGTGCAGCAAGCGTAACAGCGGCACCTAGACAAAGGCGCATCAGGCTGCCGCGGAAAAGACTACCGCAGAAACCCAGCGATAAACGCTCCGCTCGTTTGCGATGCAAGGATAACATCATCGATCTGAGTGTCATAGGTCTGAGGCGGTGCGGTGCTGGGTGTCTCATGACTTAACAGTGGTGCAACGGCCGGACAGAGCAAGTCACGATTTCGCGCGGCAACATCCAAACCAGACCGCCCTCCTTGCCGCATCGGCTGGCGGGACAGCACAGCAGCGCGCTGCCGGATGGACCGGACCGTGCATCAACCCGCCCGCTTTCGTCGAATTGTCCCAGCCCCTGATTTGCCACTTGACGCTGGAGGGGAACAGGATCAGCGTCTGCCCATGTTTCCGATCAGAGACCACAACCCGTCCGGCCGCACACCCTATGTCGTCTACACTCTGATGGCGGCCAATATCGCCATCTACACGCTGGTGTTTTTTGGCTACGACAACCCGCGCAACCTGCAGGCGCTCTACAATGCCTATGCATTGCTGCCTGCCGAAATTGTGGCCGGGTATGATCTCAAGACATTGATCACCTCCACTTTCCTGCACGGGGGATGGATGCACCTTGGGGGCAATATGCTGTTCCTGTGGATCTTCGGCGATAACATGGAAGATGAAATGGGGCATCTGCCCTTCCTCGGCTTCTACCTATTGTCGGGGATTGGTGCGGGGCTGATCCATATTGTCAGCGCGCCAGACTCTCTCGTGCCCCTGGTTGGGGCATCCGGCGCGATTGCTGGGGTGATGGGTGGGTATCTGCTGATGTTTCCCAAGGCTCGGGTCGACATCCTGTTGATCCTAGTGGTGTTTTTCAGAGTGTTTTCGATCCCGGCCTTCATCATGCTGCTGGTCTGGCTTGGCATGCAATTTCTGGGCGGGTTCGGCTCTGATCCTGATCAGGGCGGTGTCGCCTATTGGGCCCATGCAGGCGGCTTTGCCGTTGGGTTGGTGCTGACCATTCCGCTGTGGCTCAAACGTGGGGGACCTGCCTTCTGGAACCGGACCAAAGGCCAGCCACCTCATCCCGAAACCAACTATGTCTATTCAGCCAGCCGGATCCCGAAACTGCCCCGCAAGAAGCCAACTCCCGGCCCGTGGAGCAAGTGACAAAGATCAAAACAGGGAAGCCCAGCTGGCACACACGATCAAAGTGAGAGCCCCATGCCCCAAATGACAGCCACATGCCACTGCGGCGCCGTTGAAATCGAAGCGGACTTCCCAGACGGCCTTGCCTCTGCGACACGCTGTGACTGTTCGTTCTGTCGTCGCCGTGGAGCCGCAGCTGTCACCGCCATTGCCGCCAGTCTAAGAGTACTGAAAGGGGCGGAGAACCTTAGTCTCTACACCTGGGGAACGCATACGGCGAAACACTATTTCTGCAAGACCTGCGGCATCTACACCCATCATCAGCGCAGGTCTGATCCCAAAGAATGTGGTGTTAATCTGGGCTGCATTGCAGACGCCAATCCCCGCACCCACCCGGATCGCTACGGCGAGATCCCTTGGCACGACGGCGTCAATCACCCGTCTGACCGGGCCTAACGCAACGCACAGAATGGCCAAATGCGCAACGGGACCGACCAAGACCAGCCACCGTCCCAACGCTCCGCCAAAACAAAAAAACGCGACCAATTGGCCGCGTTTTGTCATGTCATCCGATCAAAAAGCAGATCAGCCGCGGATCACCTTGGAGAAGTTCTCAAAGATCGGCTCGTTCGAACAAATCACATCGCCCGCTTCAACGATATTGGCTTCAGGATCCATGGCTTCGATCAAGCCACCCGCTTCTTGCACGATGATGACACCAGCGGCCAAATCCCAAGCGTTCAGGCGACGTTCCCAATAACCTTCGTAGCGGCCAGCAGCGACATAGGCCATATCCAGCGCCGCAGAGCCCCATCGGCGCACGCCCGCGCAGGCAGGCATCAACCGCGCCAGATCCTGCAGCGTGGCAGGCAGATCAGAGCGGCCAGCAAATGGCAGACCTGTCGCAAAGACCGATTCAATCAGACGGTTCCGGCCCGACACCCGAATACGGGTATCGTTCATCCAGGCCCCTGCCCCTTTTTCGGCAAAGAACATCTCATCTTTGGCCGCGTCGTAAACAACCCCAGCCACCACTTTGCCGCGGTGCTCCAGCGCGATGGAAATGGCCCAATGTGGCAGACCGTGCAGGAAGTTGGTTGTGCCATCCAACGGATCGACGATCCAACGGCGGGTCGGGTCCTCGCCCTCTTCCGCGCCGCCCTCTTCAGCCAACCAGCCATAGTTCGGACGCGCTGTCATCAGCTCGTCCTTCAGGATCTTTTCCGCTGCGATATCGGCCTTGGACACAAAATCGCCTGCGCCTTTTCTCGACACCTGCAGGTTTTCAACTTCACGAAAATCCTTGACCAAGGAGCGCCCCGCTTTGCGGGCGGCTTTGATCATGATGTTGAGATTTGCGCTGCCAATCATACGAAAGACTCCTGTGCACCAAAGGGGGAGATGTCGGTCAAACCGTGCCTATACGCCCCTCTTTCGCAGTTGCCAAGGGCCAATCAGGCCGCAAAGCGCCTGTATGCGCCACAGCGCCCCGGCCGCCACCACACCGCGCCAAAGCCCACGCCCAGCAAAACGGATGCCGCTCAGCTACTGTTGCTGCAGGCGACGCGCTTCGACCTTGGCCAGTCGGATCAGCTCCTGCATGTAGGGTTTGTCCCGATCCTCCGAACGGATCGCTGCATAAAGCCGACGGGTCACCCCCTTCGAGGTCAGCGGACGGGTCACATAATCAGAGGAATATTTGACCTCCCGCACCACCCAATCCGGCAGCACAGAAACGCCGCGGTTTGACGCCACCAACAACAGGATCACCGCCGTCAACTCCACCTGGCGGATGCGCGCAGGCTCCACCCCCGCGGGGATCAACAGCTGATTGAAGATATCCAGCCGGGTTTTGTCGACCGGATAGGTGATCAACGTCTGACCCACAAAATCTGCCGCATCGACAAAGGCTTTTTCCGCAAGCGGATGCTGGGCCGAGGCCACAAAGACTGGTTTGTAGTCAAAGAGTTCGATGAAATCGATGCCCGGCAGATCCTCAGGGTCGGAGGAGATCACCAGATCAACCTCTTCCTTCTGCAAAGCGGGCAAGGCGTCAAACGCCAGACCCGGACGAATATCAACATCCACATCTGCCCAGTTCTTGCGCAACCCTTCCAGCACCGGGAACAACCATTCAAAACAGGCATGGCATTCAATCGCGATATACATGCGCCCGGTGTTGCCATCGCGCAGCGCCGAAAACTCCGCCTGCATCGCTTCGACCTGCGGCAGCACCTGATCTGCCAGTCTCAACAATCGCAATCCCGCCGCCGAAAGCTTCATCGGTTTTGAACGCCGCAGAAACAGCTCAACGCCCGCCTGATCCTCTAACCCTTTGATCTGATGGCTCAACGCGCTCTGCGTGATGTTCAACAGATCCGCCGCACGGGCCAAACCGCCCTCCTGATGGATCGCCTTGATGGTGCGAAGATGTCGGAATTCGATGTGCATCTGTCGTTTGGCTCATGTTGTTCTTGAGAATTATGAAATTGTTTCACATTCCCTGCTGTGCCACAAGAGACGAAATCATGTGGAGCGCTTGAATGACGACCCCTGACATCTCTTTCGAATTCTTCCCCCCGCAAACACTGGCGGCCTCTTTCCGGCTTTGGGACACTGTGCAAACCCTTGCGCCACTGGATCCGCGGTTTGTGTCTGTAACCTACGGCGCTGGCGGCACCACCCGCGATCTCACGCGGGAGGCTGTGGCGACACTGCACAAATCGTCCGGCTTGCGCGTCGCCGCGCATCTGACCTGCGTGAATGCCACCCGAGCCGAAACCATGGAAATCGCAGACCAGTTTGCCGCAGCCGGGGTGCGCGAAATCGTTGCCTTGCGGGGCGATCCCCCCAAAGGCACCGGCGCGTTCAAAGCCCATCCGGATGGTTTCGCCACATCGATCGATCTGATTTCTGCCCTGGCCCAGCGCAACCAGTTCTCCATCCGCGTCGGCGCCTACCCGGATCGCCACCCAGAAGCGGCCAGCACCAATGCCGATATCGATTGGCTGAAAAGCAAATTGGACGCGGGCGCGGATGAGGCGCTGACCCAGTTTTTCTTTGAGGCCGAAACCTTCTTCCGGTTCCGCGATGCCTGCGCCAAGGCAGGTATCGACGCAGAACGGATCACACCCGGGATCCTGCCCATCGAAAACTGGGCTGGCGCACGCAACTTCGCCAAACGCTGCGGCACCAAGATCCCCACCTGGGTCGAAGATGCCTTTGACAAAGCGGCGCGCGACAACCGCGAGGATCTGCTGGCGACCGCGCTGTGCACCGAGCTTTGCAGCGATCTGATGGAGGGCGGTGTTGAAAAACTGCATTTCTACACGCTGAACCGTCCCGAACTGACCCGAGATGTCTGCTTTGCGCTGGGTGTCACCCCCAAGGTCCGGCTGGAGAACGTAGCGTAGCGCTTGCTCAACCGATGTGCTGTGCCTAGCCTTTGATCAACAGGTCCCACATGCCGGGATCTGCGAAAATCACTTGGGTTTGCACAACACGACAAGGATGGCGAGATGACTACACCGGCGCCGCACCCCACCCTACCCCGCTATCAGCGTCCTGCGCATATGCAGATTGCATCTGGCCCGCTGGACTTGCTGCGGATGGAGGATATCGCCAGCATTTCCGGCCTGGAGTTCATGGAGGGGATCCTGACAGGCCGTCTGCCCGGACCTCCCATCGGGGAAACCCTCGGCTATCACCTGCACAGTGTGGAGGTCGGTAAGGTCGTGTTTCGTGGCTGCCCTGAATTCGATGTCACCAACCCGATGGGCACCGTCCATGGCGGCTGGTACGGGACGCTGCTGGACAGTGCGATGGCCTGCGCCGTGATGACCCGCGTCCCCAAGGGCTCGGTCTACACCACATTGGAATACAAGATTAACATCCTGCGCTCGATCCCGCTTGGCACGCTGATCGACTGCACTGGCACCATCGATCATGTCGGACGCTCCACCGGTGTCGCCCACGGCGAATTGCGCGGCGTTGACGATGGCCGCCTCTACGCCACCGGCTCGACCACCTGCATCGTGATGAAGGTCGCAGCTGACTGATCGTCGCCCCAGACGCAAGCCGCTTTGGCCAAAGCTAAACAGACACCTGCAATGGCCCGCACTTGCAATCGCCCGCACTTGCGATGGCCCGTTCAAGCCAGCGCTTTGCCCATCCTGCGCAGGCTCTGCCGCTTATGCCCCATCTCAACTTCGCCACGCAGCCCCGTGTCGCGGAAGCCTTCACGTTGCCAAAACGCCCGTGCGCGCGGATTTTCGTCCAAAACCGCGAGATAGAGGTGATCCGCGCCCCGATCCTGCGCGCGGGCCTCGACCTCCCGCAGAAAGGTCACGCCATGCCCAGCGCCCCGCGCCCATGGCCCCAACATCATGAAACCGAGATAGGCATCCTGCGGGTCAGGAAATCCAAATGACACCTCTGCCAGGCCGGACAGCCGCGCACCTAAGAACAGGCCCAGCCGATATGACACTGATGGATCACACCCAGGTGGGCCATCGATGAAAAAGGCAGCGGCCTTTGCCATGTCGGGCGCGCGCCCCTCCGCCAGCAGCCAATAGTCCGGCGCCTCCCGGTAGAACTGCGCGACCAAATCCAAATCAGCAATAGGCGACAGGTCGCGAATACGAATATCTGGATGTGTCTGCACGGCTGATCCCCCAGACCTAGGCCAAGAAACGCGTAACCCGAGGGCTGTGTCTTTTGGTTGGCGACGCTATGTTCGCAACACTACGGTCGCGGTGTCACGATCAGGATATCACAGTCGAGATAAGGCCGACTGCCAATCTGCGAGTTTCTTTTCGCTGGAGTTGGCACCGACACTGCTGTGCAGCCGTTCGCTATTGTCCAGTCCAACACGTCGATCCCCGCGCAGCAGGAAAATCTTGCCCCAGCTGCGCCAGGTCCCGACCGAAGGTGCCGCAGGATCCACGGTGTAGCGCATCCGCCAATTGGGCGGCAGCGGCAGGCCGCAGTACTCTGCGCGTTCCAGCATCCAGACCAGCGAAATATTGGCCATTGGGCGGGCCTCTTCAAATCCACCAAGCTGCCCGCCGACATCCCCGTGGCTGCCACGGAACCAAACCTGTTCCACCTTGCCATCATGGCCTTCGGGGCATTCCCACAAGACCGGCGTGAAAACCTGGCGTGTCTCATCCAGGGCCAAGGCGTGATAGCCGTGTTTCACCTGCTGCCCAAGTTGATGGTTGTGGAACCCATGGCGCCGCTCCGCCCAGCGCCAAAACAAGGGCAACCGCAGGCCAAGGGCCTTCACCGTGTCCCAGACACCGACCATTTCAATGGCCACATCGCTGTGACAGTGATGGTCGACAAATCGTTTCAGCGACAGGCCGGATATGGCCGGTTGGGTTTGTGCCCCCTGGGCATCTGCCATATTGCTGTCGGGCGGCGGCACAACCGCGCTGGCCGCATTGCATTGATAGTAGCGATAGGCGGTGCGGATGTTGCGCACGGTGGCATGTTCAGCGCGCAGCAATCCCACCTCATCGATCACCCCGGCAAGCGAGCGCACGGCGTAGGCCCCGCGGGAATACCCCATCAGAAAGATGCGATCCCCGGGGCGGTAGCGCGAGGCAAGATAGCCGTAGGCGCGGCGAATTTGGCGGTTGATGCCGCGCCCCAGCATAACATCCAACGTGGTGCGCCAACTGTCCCACTGAATGCCCGCCTCATAAAAGACGGACACCCGCGGCCCCATTTCCTGACACAGGCGATAAACCTGCCCCGCGTGGGTTTCATGGCCGGGATCCAGCGTCGACATGGTCCCATCAAGAATGATCACATGGGCCACAGGCCCGCGCAGCTTGCTCTCGGCAGAATGCTCGGATTGCAATGGCCGTCCAAGCCATCCGATAATGCGTTTACTCAGCTGCGTTAGCGACATTCCTCAATACTTCCCATAACCTCTGTGGCGTATACGGCATCTCGACCTGTCGAATGCCGCGCGCCCAAACCGCGTCTTGAACCGCATTGGCAACGGCAGCCAGCGCCCCCACCGTGCCCGCTTCGCCGCAGCCTTTCATGCCCATCGGGTTCTGCGTCGACGGCACCGGGGCAAACCCCAAATCAATCATCGGCACATCGCCCGCACGCGGCAAGGCATAGTCCATGAACGATGCCGTGAGCAGCTGGCCATCCTGATCGTAGACAACGCGCTCCATCAGCGCCTGTCCGACCCCTTGAACCACCCCACCGTGCACTTGACCTTCGGCGAGCAAGGGATTGATCAGATTGCCAAAATCATCAACCACCGTGTAGCGATCAATCGAGCTTTCACCAGTTTCGGGATCGATCACGATTTCGGCAACATGTGCGCCATTTGGAAAGGACCGTCCCGGCAACTTGGAGCGCGCCGAATGCCGCAGCAGGTCACTGCGCCCTTTTTCGCGGGCCAGGTCTGCGGCTTTGACCAGCGTGGGGCGCTGGTTGCTGCCCGGCGCGCTGAAACGCTCTGCATCAAAGCGGACGCTGGCGGCATCCACCCCCATTTCGTCCGCAAGGAAGGGGGTAAACGCCTCTACCATCACATCAACGGTGGCAAGTGTTGCGGCGGCCTGCGTCGTCACCGAGCGCGAGCCCCCCGTGCCACCGCCCTGAGCGATCCGGTCACTATCGCCTTGCACCACCGTGATATCTTCTGCGGGAATGCCGGTCTGATCCGCCAGAAACTGCGCATAGACGGTTTCGTGACCCTGTCCGTTGCTTTGCGTTCCGACATAGATGCTCACCCGGCCCTGCTCCTCAAAGGCGACTTCTGCGCTTTCTGAAGGATCACCCAAAATACTTTCAATATAGTAACACAGCCCAAGACCGCGCAGTTTTCCATTTGCCGCATCCGCTGCCTTGCGGTCGGCGAACCCAGCGATATCCGCAGCACGGGCTGTCTGGTCCAACAGGGTATGGAAATCACCCACATCGTAGGTTTCATCGGTGGCCGTGTGATACGGAAACTGATCCGCCCGAATGAAATTGCGGCGACGCAGCTCCCAAGGGTCAACGCCCAATTCCCGCGCCGCCTGGTCCATCACCCGTTCCAGCACATAAATGGCTTCGGGGCGGCCTGCACCACGATAGGCATCGACCTGAACGGTGTTGGTGTAGATGCCTTCGACCCGCAGCCACGTGGTTTGGATATCGTAAACACCTGCAAGAACCCGGCTGAACAGCTGGGTCTGGATCGGCTGGCCGAAATGCGCATTGTAGGCACCCAGGTTGCACTGTGTTTGGACGCGGTAGCCCGTGATCCGCAGATCCGCATCAAACGCCAGCTCTGCCAGTGATGTTAGATCCCGCCCGCCATTGTCGCTGAGCATAGCCTCGGTGCGATCCGACACCCAGATAACCGGACGCCCCAAGGCGCGCGCCGCTTGTGCGACGACGAAATATTCAGGGTACGGCATCGCTTTCATGCCAAATCCGCCGCCAACATCCGGTGTGGTGACCTGCACGGCCTCCGCATCAAGACCCATTTTGTCGACCAACTGACGTTTCATCGCCCAAACGCCCTGCCCCCCATAGGTGAAGTGCAGGCGCCCATCCCGCCAATCAGCAAAACAACCGCGCGGCTCCATTGTGTTGACGATGATCCGGTTGTCTTCGACCTGCAGGGAAACCCGGTGCGCAGCGGCGGCAAAGGCAGCTTCTGTCGCAGCCTCATCCCCGAGCCCCCAGTCAAAGGCGCGATTTTGCGGCGCCTCTGCATGCAAGGGCGCGCCACCAACCGCCAGATCGGTCTTGGCGGGCAGCGTGTCGAAATCCAGGTCAATCAGCTCTGCCGCGTCCTGCGCCTGGACCAGACTGTCAGCGACGATCACGGCAATCGGCTCACCCACATATCGGACACGATCGCGTGCCAGCATCGGCCGTTCGGGGCCCGCCGCATCGCTGCCGTCGCGATTTTTGACGCGCGCACCGTCCATGCCGACGCTCATGTCGGCAGCCTCCAGATCGGCAAGCGTCAGCACCAGATGCACGCCATCGGCCTGCGCCGCTGCCTGCACATCCAGCTGGGTGATCACACCATGGGCAACCGGGCTGCGCAGCACAAAAGCCCGCAGCGCACCCTCAGGTGCCACATCTTCGAGGTAGCGCCCCGTTCCGGTCAGGAACCTGACATCTTCAACCCGTTTGACCGGTTGGCTTTTGCCGAATTTTTCCATTGTCGCACCTGTTCTGAGGGCGCCAAGCGGAGGGGGCCGCCGCCTGGACATCACCGCTGTTGCACCAGCCGGATCGCGCGACCTGTCTTGCCTGCCATCCGGTTGGTTGATCAGCTTGCGACAGTAGCCTTAGCGCGGCGCTTGTCCAGACGGCTCGCTCCCGGACAGTTCAATCACTGTCGCAACGTCAGACAGGCCGTAGCCGTTGAACTGCGTGCTCATAGCAGAGGAATAGGCGCCGAGGCCCGGAAACAGAACATAGTCGCCAATCTCCGCATCACACGGCAACGGCAACCCGTCGGGCAAGCGGTCCAGACTGTCACAGGTCGGGCCAAACACCACCCGCGGCTGGCGATTGCCCTGCCGCCAGGTGCCATTGGCGGCCACTACACCGACCCGACCTGGCAGGCCCATATCGCGGATATCAACCAAACCGCCGTAAATGCCATCGTTCAAAAACACCACGTCGCCCGCTTTGCGCAAGCCTTTGATCCGCGCTGCGAGGGTGAAGCTCTCCGATACCATGGCGCGCCCCGGCTCGCAGATCAAAACCGGGCGATCGGCACCAAAGGCTGCGGTCACCGCCCCATCTATGGCAGTGAACACCCGCTCTAGGTGTGAGCTTTCAACAGGTTGTCCATTCGATCCAGACCGAGTTGGTTGGAGTTACCAAGCACCAACCCTATTCGGAGGGATCGAATGAACATTCACAGCAATGCCAGACTGACACCTTTGGGTCGAGCGCGA
>NZ_JAJDWC010000005.1 GCF_022825805.1 Phaeobacter sp. | reverse complement strand
CAAGCAATGATGAATACGAACAATACGTGTGACGACAAAAGTTGGGGGATTAGACCCACTAATCAACCCTAACCCATTGAAATAAAACCACCCGCCAAAAACAAGCACCTCAAATATAGTTCTGAAGTGTCGAACTTGGGTCGCCTCCACCCCCGATCTGCTTGATCTCAGCGGTAGTGATTTCGGCTTTGACAGCTTTGCGGATCTGGCCAGCGTGATCAGCCAAGAAGGGGCCAACACCGTGATCGACCTGGCTCCCGACGCCTCGATCACACTGTTGGGCATACAGGCCGCAGATTTGACCGAAGACTTCGTTCTGATCTGATCCTGTGGGCAGCGGCGGAGCCTCGGCCGCCGCTGCCATTCGGTCCTATAGCGTGATCAGATCACGTTTAGACAACACCCTCAAAACAACAGGTTTGGCAGCCAGGTCGCAATCTCCGGCACGAACCAGATGACTGCCACGGCCAGGATCTGGATCACGATAAACGGGGCGACACCAGCATAGATCTGAGCGGTGCTGAGATCTTTGGGCGCCACACCGCGCAGGTAAAACAGCGAAAACCCAAACGGTGGTGTCAGGAACGAGGTTTGCAGATTGATCGCAATCAGAACCGACAGCCAGACCGGATCATGCCCCATCAGAATGAGACTGGGCATAACCAGAGGCAGCACGATCACCGCGATCTCGACGAAATCGAGAAAGAACCCCAGGAAAAAGATAAACAGCATACAAAACAGCAGCGCACCGGTTGGGCCGCCCGGAAGCTCTGACAACAGCGCATGCACCCGCTCTTCGCCACCAAGACCGATGAACACGAGCGAGAAGATGCCCGCCGCCAGAATGGTTGCGAAAATCATTGAGGTCATCGTCAGGGTGGAATTCAGCACCGGTTGCAGCGTCTTTTGCGCGATCAGCTGCTTGACCGCCAGAAAAATGGCCAGCGCCCCCACCAGGGTCAGCACCATGTAGCCTGCCCCAATCAGGTAGTCGAACGCCCCCAGATCGCTGCGTTGCAGACGCACAGGATAAAGCCCCGCACCGATCGCCAAGAGCACCAGCGAGACAGTGCCCGCGAGCACGATGTTGCGCGCCTTTCCGATCTTGATCGCTGCCATCAAAATTGCGCCCAGACCGCCAACAGACGCGGCTTCGGTTGGGGACGCAACGCCGCTGAGGATTGCGCCAAGCACCGCAAGTATCAGCAGGATCGCAGGCAGAATGGCGGACAGGATCTCCGAAAGGGGCAACCGGACGTTGGCGTCTTTCAGAACCGGCACATCTGCGGGCCGCGCCAGCCCCCGGAGCAGGATATACAGAATGTACAAAACCACCATGGTCAGGCCCGGCAGCAAAGCCGCGGCAAAGATCTGTCCGACAGAGATTGTGTCGATAGCGAATTTGCCCTGTTCGTATTGCGCTTGCTGATAAGCGTTTGAAATCACGTCCGATAAGATGATCAGCAAGGTCGATGGCGGGATGATCTGACCCAGCGTTCCAGATGCGCAGACGATGCCCGCGGCCAGCCGCGGATCATACCCCGACCGCAACATCGTCGGCAGCGCGATCATCCCCATCGCAATGACCGTGGCGCCCACAATGCCGGTGGAGGCCGCCAGCAGCATGCCAACCAGCACCACGGAAATGCCCAGCCCCCCGCGCAGCCCCCCGAAAGACCGGCCCATCTTGTCCAGCATCTCTTCGGCGATGCGGCTCTTCTCCAGCACAGCTCCCATCAGCACGAACAACGGAATGGCAATCAACACGCCATTGGTCAAAAGGCCAAAGATGCGTTGCGACATCGCACCCAAGAGCGAAATGTTCATCGCCCCAAGCGACCAGCCCAGAAAGGCAAAGACGATCGCCGTACCCGCGATGCTGAAAGCGACGGGAAAACCAGAGAGCACAGCGACCATAAGGGCCGCAAACATCAATAGGTCGAGATATTCAATCACGTGTCTCGCCCCCGAACAGCAGACGCAGCACTTCGGATGCGGATTGCAGCAACAGCAGAATGCAAAACGCCGGGATCAGCGTTTTCAACAAGAAGACCGCTTTGATCCCGCCCACGGAAATCGGCCCTTCCAGGATGCCCCAGGAATTGGAAACAGCGGGCCAGGACCAGTAGAGGATGGCACACATGGTCGGCATCAGCAGAAGCAGATGCCCCAGCAGATCTATGCGGCGTCGCCCCGTGGGGCCAAACTGGTTGTAGAAGATATCGACACGCACATGTCCATTGACCAACAGCGTGTAACCTGCCCCCAACATGAACAGGGTCGCATGCATGTACAGAACGGATTCATTGACCGCCACATCGCTCAGCCCGAACACATAGCGGGCGACAACCACGAAGAACTGCACCAACACCATCGCCAGCGCCAGCCAGCGCACCACAGATCCAACCGCGTGGCTGAACCCATCCAAAGTTCCGATAAGTTTCTGCACGTTTTGCCCCAAGTAAGGTCCGGCGCACGGCCTCGCCCGCCGGATATACGCTTTAGTAGCCCAGCACGCTGGCACGCGCGTTCATCTGGCCATTGTCCGCATAAACCATGTAGGGACCAACGGAATTGCGGTAAGCCAGGAAGCTTTCGGTGATCCGGCGCACCAGTTCATCTTCGTCCTGCGCCAGCTCATCCATGATCTCAACCGCAGCCGCACCCATCGCCTGCACCACATCATCGGGCAGTTTGCGCACCTGCACGCCTTCGTTCGCGACCAGATGGGTCAGGGCCTGGGCGTGTTTGGTGGTGTATTCGGTCCAGACCGGATTGTAGAGGCTCTCGCAGGCAAAGCTGACCGCCAGTTTGAGATCATCGGGCAGATCGGCATAGGCATCAGCGTTGACCGCGCATTCCTCTGCCGAGGATGGCTCCCCGACACCGGACCAGTAGTAGTTTTTTGCAACCTGCTGGAAGCCAACGGCGCTGTCCGTCCAGGGCCCGATGAATTCGCCTGCATCCAGCGCACCTGTCTGAAGCCCCTGAAACATGTCCCGCGGCCCCATCGCCTGAACCGCCATACCGATTTTCGAACACATCTGAGAAGCCAGGCCTGTGGTGCGGAACTTCAGCCCCTTCAGATCATCCAGCGAGTTGATTTCATCGCGGAACCACCCCTGCCATTGTGGCCCGGAATTGCCGCACAGAAATGGCTTCAGGTTGAAGCGGGCGTAAATCTCATCATAAAGCGCTTGCCCGCCGCCGTGATAGAGCCAGCCGAACTGCTCATCCGCGCGCAGACCAAAGGGTTGCGAGCCAAAGAGCAAGATCCCTTTGGACTTGGACCCCCAATAGGCAGGCACCGCGTGGTACAGCTCGGCCGTGCCTTCGGACACCGCATCAAACACCCCACGTCCGGGCACCAATTCCCCCGCAGCGTGCAGTTTGATCTCCAGCCGTCCCCCCGACAGCGTGGTGATCCGATCAGCCAGCATCTGCGCGGCAACCCCGGGTCCAGGCAGATTTTTGGGCCAAGCCGTTACCATATTCCACTGCCGAATGCCCTGGGCAACGGCGGGTGCTGCCAGTGATGTCGCCGCAGCGCCCAACACACCGGCTGTCACAAATTCTCTGCGTTTCATTCTGTCCTCCCATATCGCAAACAGCATTAAGCCGTTGCCAAAAAATTTTAAGCATGCACATATTAATTGTGTCAATATCAATTTGAGTGGCTGCGAGCGGACGACTTGGCTATGAACCCCTGTCCAAATTAGGTGTATGCGAACAAAGGCACGGATTCCGACCATGGCGAGCAACTGGATAGACATCAGAGACGAAATCAGGCGGCGCGTGCTGGAGCGTGAACTGTTGCCGGGCGCCAAGCTGCCAAATGATCAGGAGCTGGCAGAGGAATTCGACTGTTCGCGCACCACGGTGCAGCGCGCGATGCTGGATTTGGCACAAAGCGGCACCGTGAACCGGCGGCGCAAAGGGGGCACCACGATCACGCTCCACCCGATCACGCGCACAACCTTTGACATCCCGATCACACGGTTGGAAATCGAAGCGGCGGGGCATGAATACGGCTATTTCCTGGTGTCCCGTGATATCCTGATGTCACCGCCACGGGTGGCGTCGTCGTTTGGGCTTGCGGAACCCACGAAAATGCTGCGGGTGCGCGCTTTGCATATGGCGGACAAACAACCCTACATCTTTGAAGATCGCTGGATCGCCCACGACACCACGCCTGAGATCCTGGATGTGGATCTCAGCCGCGAAAGCGCCAACGAATGGCTGATCCGCAACCGCCCCTACAGCGATTGCGAAGTCCGGTTTCTGGCCAAACGCGCCACCCACGAAGAGGCTGATCTGCTGGCCGCAGACGTTGACGAAGCGCTGTTTGTCATGGAGCGCACCACCTGGATCAATGGCGCGCCGATCACCACGGTGCGAGCGCTTGCCAAACCGGGGTATCAATTGGTCGCAAAAGCCAACTGAGCCCCCCGCAGACCTGTCCGCTGGACCTGCACGCCCGCAAAAATACATAGAGCATGAGGCAGAGCACGCCTCCCATGGGCGCGCAGCGGGATGAGGGCGGAACAATGGATCATGAGAAGTTCCAAAAGGTCGAGGTGACCAACAAAGACCAGCTCTGGGGCTGGCTCGCCGACAATCACACCCAGGACGACAGCATCTGGCTGGTCACCTGGAAAGCGGCCCACCGGGACAAATATGTCAGCCGCGATCAGGTGCTGGACGCCCTTGTCGCCTATGGCTGGATCGATGGGCGACGGCTCAAACTGGACGACGACCGCACAATGCAGTTGCTGTCCAAACGCAAACAACAGGCCTGGGCGGCCTCCTATCAAAAACGGGCGCAAAAGCTCATCAACGAGGGACGCATGAGCGAACACGGGCTGGCATCGATCAAAGCGGCCAAAGCCTCGGGCAAATGGGGCGAGATGGCCCATGTCGATGCGCTGCAGGAGCCTGAGGATCTGATGATCGCATTGGTAAGCCGCCGCGCAACCGACTGGTGGCAGGTCGCAGCCCCATCCTACAGGCGCAACGTGCTGCGCTGGGTTGCGACAGCGAAGAAACCCGAAACACGCGCAAAACGCATCACAACCATCGCCGAACACGCGGAACGCGGGGAGAAAGTCCCTCAGTATTGATCTCTGAACACGGTGTGGATCGCCAAGCAACTCCGCGCCTTGGCATAGTCCGCCCGCAGGCGGCCAGTCATCAACGAGAGCTTGAGATCAAAGTGGTGCGGGTGGAGGGACTTGAACCCCCACGCCTTGCGGCGCCAGAACCTAAATCTGGTGCGTCTACCAATTCCGCCACACCCGCATCCAGCAGCGCGCATCTGTGCAAACCAGGCTCTGCGCTGCGTAAGCCCGGTGACTAGCAGAGGTTTCTTGCGGATGCGAGAGGGAAAATAGCGTTATCCACAAAAAGTCCGCCGCGGCCTCTGCGCCCTTGGACTGTCGGCCGTAAGTTGTGGAATGTTGGCTGTGGCCGCAGACCGCCGCGGTGCCAACACTGCCAATGTGTTCCATGTACTTTTGTCGCCATCAAAGTGCCAGCTGGCGCAGCACCTGTGGGACCTGCTCTGGCAGGTCCTCTGCAATCAACCCTGGCCCGTGGGACAAAGCTGCCTCGAGATGCAGCCAGGCTGCTGTTTCGGCTGCATCAAAGGGGGCAAAACCACGCGCCAGAAGACCCGTGATCAACCCTGCCAAGACATCCCCCGACCCTGCCGTGGCCAACCAAGGTGCTAATCGCCCGCCGCTGGCCGCGTTGACAACGCAACGGCCATCGGGAGCGGCAATCACGGTGTCAGACCCTTTGAAGAGCACCGTGCAACCGGCCCGCGCAGCGGCCGCGCGCGTTGCATCAACCTTGGAATATGCCGGGCCCTGGCTTGGTGCCGCGGCAAGTGTCTCGGCTAGATCGGGGAACAGACGCGCAAACTCACCCCCATGCGGGGTCAGGACGCAGGCGTCATGAAGCCTGGCAAAGAGCGCCTCGGGGTCCTCGGCAAAGGCCGACAGCGCGTCCGCGTCCAGCACCACCGCACGTGCGGGATCGCCTAGCGCGGCTGGCAGCAGATCACGCGCACGGTCCTGGCCCAGGCCCGGCCCCAAACATAGCGCATTGATCCGCGCATCGCCCAGCACAGTCGAAAGGTCTGCGGACCCGCCGACCCGGGTCATCATCAATGCGGTGATCTGACAGGCGACCTCCATCTGGGCGGCAGGTGGTACACCGAGGGTCACCAGCCCTGCCCCACCCCGCAAGGCAGCACGCGCCGCCAAACGCGCCGCCCCGGTTTTGCCAAACCCGCCGGTCAAAACCAACGCATGACCGTGGGAGAACTTATGCCCATCGCTCTGTTTCGACAGCGACCTCGCCAGCGACTGCGCCTGCATACACAGATGTCGCGCCACCCCCTGTTCTGAATGAAACGCTGCCAAGGCCCGGTGGGACAGAGATCCGGGCAAAACCGCCGGGCTCAATCCAATGTCGTGCACGACGACATGACCGCAAAGGGCGGGACCCTCGGCCAATACGTGACCTTGTTTCAGACTGTGGAACGTGACGGTCAACTCTGCCGCAAGGAGGGTTCTACTGCTCAGCTCAGTAACATGCCCAGTCACACGGCCAGCTTCAGAACCAGTGTCAGTGACAGAGCCAGCAACGGGGCCAAGCCTGCGCCCGCTGTCCGCGCAAAGCCCGCTGGGCACATCCACAGCAACGATCCTGACACCGCTGCGCTGCAATCGCCCCTGGTCTTCGGCAGACACTGTAAAACGGTCGGCCAGCGGGCGGCTCAAACCGGTGCCAAACAGAGCATCAACCATGAGATCAACCTGCGCAGACGCGCCACCCAGCAGCTCTGCCAGCGTTGACGCATCGTCACCGCGCGCTGTGATCTGACCGCCGAGTGCCAGCCAACGCGCATGGTTGGCCCGCGCATCTGGGGGCAGCTTTTCTTCGGTGCCGTAGAACGCGACCTCCACCGCCCAGCCCAAATCGCGCAGGAGGCGCGCCACCACAAAGCCGTCACCGCCGTTGTTGCCCGGCCCACATAAGACCAAGGCGCGGCCCGCGGTGTCAGATTGCTCAAGAGACGTCGGCTCCGATTGCGTCACGGGCGCGGGGTTTGACCCCCGCGGTTCCGCGAGCTCCGGCCACTGCGCAAAGATGGCTTCGACCACGCCCTGCCCGGCGCGCTCCATCAACTCCAGGCCTGACACCGCACCAGAATCAATCGCCGCCTGCTCGATGCATCGCATTTGTGCTGCGCTCAGCAATTCGGTCATTTTGCGTGTTCCTCTCCCAGGCGGGTCGCATTTCGGCAGGCTATTGCCGCTTAAAAATAACGCTGCTTGGCTGTCATTTTTGCACGCTGCCTATTTTTTAATCGCATCGGTCAAAAAATGAGCAACAGTGATCAAAACCTGATCTCTTTGCCCGTCTTCACGTCAGCTTTGGTTGTCCCACATCACTAGAAATGATCTGACCGTCCCCAACAACCCTGTGAGGAGTGCCGGTATGAAAAAGATCGAAGCCATCATCAAACCGTTCAAACTGGACGAGGTGAAGGAAGCCCTGCAGGACGTCGGTGTACAAGGTCTGTCGGTGATCGAGGTCAAGGGTTTTGGCCGCCAGAAAGGTCACACCGAGCTGTACCGCGGTGCCGAATATGTCGTGGACTTCCTGCCGAAGGTCAAAGTCGAGGTGGTTCTGGACGACGACCAGGTCGATGCCGCCATCGAGGCGATCGTATCGGCGGCCAAGACCGACAAAATCGGCGACGGCAAGATTTTTGTCTCCCCTGTTGAGCAAGCCATCCGGATCAGAACCGGTGAAACCGGCCCGGACGCTCTGTGAGCCTGATGGCCGCAACTCCGGCGGCCACGCAGCACATCGAAAGCTCCGAAACCAAGATACCACAGCGCAGGCCCTGATTGGCTCACCATACAGCCAAAGGTCGATCAAGACACAGACCTGCCTGTCCCAAACACAACCATATACATACACCCAAGATCAGAAGGACCATTGAAATGAGCGCAGACGCAGTTCTGAAGATGATCAAAGAAGAGGAAGCGGCCTATGTCGATATCCGCTTCACCGACGTGCGCGGCAAGCTGCAGCATGTGACCGTGGATGTCGATCTGGTCGACGAAGACTTCCTTGAGGAAGGGTTCATGTTCGACGGGTCCTCCATCGCGGGTTGGAAGTCGATTGAAAACTCCGACATGAAGCTGATCCCAGACACCGAGTCCGTGTATATCGACCCGTTTTATGCGGAAAAAACACTCTGCATCCACTGCTCCGTGGTCGAGCCTGACACCGGCGAAGCCTACCCACGCGATCCGCGCGGCACCGCGCAGAAAGCCGAAGCCTATCTGAAATCCTCCGGGATTGGTGATGTGGCCTACATGGGTCCGGAAGCTGAGTTCTTCCTGTTCGACGATGTGCGCTTCTCCAACACCATCAACAAAGTCTCCTACGAAGTTGATGCGACCGACGCGTCCTGGAACACCGACACCGAATACGAAATGGGCAACATGGGCCATCGTCCGGGCGTCAAAGGTGGCTACTTCCCGGTGAACCCCATCGACGAATCCCAGGACCTGCGCTCTGAAATGCTGTCGACCATGAAGCGTCTGGGCATGAAAGTGGACAAGCACCACCACGAAGTGGCGTCCTGCCAGCACGAACTGGGTCTGATCTTTGACAGCCTGACCAAACAGGCCGACGAGCTGCAGAAGTATAAATATGTGATCCACAACGTGGCGCACGCCTACGGCAAATCGGCAACCTTCATGCCGAAGCCGATCTACGGTGACAACGGCACTGGCATGCACGTCAACATGTCGATCTGGAAAGACGGCAAGCCGCTGTTTGCTGGTGACAAATACGCAGATCTCTCCGATGAGGCGCTGTATTTCATCGGCGGTATCCTGAAGCACGCCAAAACGCTGAACGCCTTCACCAACCCGTCGACCAACTCCTACAAGCGTTTGATCCCGGGCTTTGAAGCACCTGTTCTGCGCGCCTACTCTGCCCGCAACCGGTCTGGCTGTGTCCGTATCCCATGGACCGAAAGCCCGAAAGCCAAGCGCGTCGAGGCCCGTTTCCCGGATCCGGCAGCGAACCCCTATCTGTGCTTTGCCGCACTGTTGATGGCTGGTCTTGACGGTATCAAGAACAAGATCAACCCAGGCGAAGCCATGGACAAGAACCTCTATGATCTGCCTGCCGAAGAGCTGGCCGACATCCCAACCGTCTGCGGCTCGCTGCGCGAAGCGCTGGACTGCCTGGCGGCGGACCATGACTTCCTGCTGCAAGGTGATGTCTTCACCAAAGATCAGATCGAAGGCTACATCGCTCTGAAGATGGAAGAGGTCGAGACCTACGAACACACACCGCACCCGGTTGAGTTCGGCATGTACTACAGCTGCTGATCCCCAAGATTGACAGCCTTTTCGAGCGCTCCTTTTTTGGGGGCGCTTTTTTTGTGCCCCCTGCCAAGCCCCGCAGCCGATCTGACCACCGCAGTGCTCCGGCCCAGAAGGTTCGACCAACGGGTGACGCAAAGGCCCTGTGAACGTGGGGCGGACATTGATGCATAGAACAACCCCAAGCTGACCCTACGTCAATAAATCCGCAACACTGCCGCCGATTTCCCCGCATTGGGCCCGCTATGGCATCAATATGGCGAGGTCTGGCCTCTCTTTTGCCCAAATCAAACGTTCATCGCCGTTTAAATTTTCGTAAAATTGTTTTTATTCAATATGTTGACGAATTTCTCTGTGACCTGAGAATGATTAATGATTTTTTTACTCTCTGCGCTGTGAGGCCTCATTTTCTGCCATTTCAACCCGTAGCCTTGTGACAAATCCACCCCAGCGGAGGACCCTGACGGTGACCAAACAAGATCAGTTCAAAGGCAAGTTGAGCTTTGAGTATCGCGAAGAAGAGGCGCTGTCCCTGGGCTGCGACGCTGTGCTCGATATCATGGCGCAATTCGGCTATGATCTGTCCAACTTGGCGGCAGATGCCGACCAGGAATGTTGTCCCCATCAGGCTGCCTTTGACTGCGACCAATACCGCATTGATCTGCGCTACCGCCGTCATCCAAGCAAGACCATCGACGTGACCCATGCAGATGCCTCGCTTTCGGCCGTTGATCTGCGCAGCTCTCTGACCATCGCGTTGGTACCGCATGTTGTCGATCCGCGAGACGCTGAGCTGAACGAGGTCATTCTGGCACTGGTGATGCAGCGCATCGTGCAGGACCTGGAACCGGCTGCCGTGAACTGGCTGCACCATCCGGTCGACTACAGTGGCGCCAGTTTCCTGTCCGCTTTCGCAAGCGACGACGCAGCACAGGCAACAGAAAATGACGGACAATTGGCCGAGGCGATCGTGGCTGAGACGGCTATGGCTGAACCAAAGACGACGCCGGCGGAACCGATTGACCAGATCGCCGATGCCCCCATGGCCGATATGATCCTGGCGAACCCATCCCCTGCAGTTTCTGCACCGTCAGACACATCGCTCTTGGACATCGTTTTGGCCGAGGTTGCGGAGCTGACGCCCGTGACGGCCAGCCAGATAGCCAACGAACAGGTCGGTGAACTGAACGCTGTGAAGGACGGTGAACAGGATGCCGGGTCGAACGGTGGGCCGAACACGATACCTATGCCTGATCCTATCAGCGTTGCTATGCCTGACATGATCAATCCCAATACGCTGGGTGGCGGGAGCTACGCTGCTGGGCCCGTGCTTGAAGTGGACTCGCTCACGATGGCGCAACCTCCACGTGCTGCCGATCAAAACCTCGGTCTGGGTCAACGCATGGCTGGTGATACCGCGCTTGCCGAGATCCAAGACGAGACGCAAGTTGAGGCCATGGCCCAGCCTGCGGAGGGTCAAAACCCAGAAGCCCAATCCCGTGACGTCCAGCCAAAACGCATCCGTGGACGCGCCTGTTTCCAGCCGATTGAGGAGACAGCGGCAGAACTGTCGCGGCACTGCGATGAAATCTTGCAGAAAAAGACCGCCAACCGGCAAGCGATTGAGGCCAGTGAACGCGCGCGGGCGCGCGCCTCACAGGTTTTGCGCCAAACGCACCCCACCCACGGTTTGACCCGCCTGCTCAGCCGTCTGACCGGTTTGTCGTCCCGCATGAAAACGCATCACGACGCGCGGCAGATGGTGCCTCAGGCCAGCAACAGCTTGCGGCGCAGCCTTTATATTCTGGCGGGTGCGGGCCTCTTCATCACGCTGCAAAGCACCGCAGCAACGGCGTTTTAAACCACACCGAGCCACCGCAGGTCTCGGGGCTTGAACTTAGGACCTGTCTCTTCGCTCAGATGTCATCAGCGCGGTGGACCGCATCAGCCCCCGCGCCCCATTGGGCGATCACATCCTGGCGGCGCAGAACAAAGGTGTGGATCCCAAACACAACGGCGCGCGTCTGTGGCAGTCGCAAGATGGTCTGCCGTTCGCTGCGCAGAAACGTCGCCTCCTGTTCGCTCGGGCGTGGCCGATCGCCGACGACGGGCCGGGGTTGGTGCAGCGTTGCATCCGCATACCATAACGCGTTGAAGCGCCACAGCGGCCGCCCGATCTGCACCCCGTCAAACAGGCGCTGAACCCTGGCTGCGATACCGCTGTCGTAGCTGTCCACCGGCGCATGAATAGCGATCAGCGGGCGCAGGAATTTCTCCGCAAGGGTCCAATTCGCCGGGAAACACAACACCGCAGCGGTCAGCACATGCTCGCGCTCGTCTGCTGCCTTTTCGAGGATACAGAAATCCTGCTGCGTCAACCGGCCCAGGCTGCCCATCGGATCCTGCCGATCAATGGCCACCTCCTGCCCGTCGGGTCGCAGAACGCTGCGCGCGGTGACTGCTGCCTCTCCGTAGCGATCTGCCAACACCAGATCCAACAGCTCCTGTGCCGCAGGCGTTGCGCGCTCTGACAGTGCAACCACCGCATCACGGCGGCTGGACAGCAGCTGCTCCCGTTCTGCCATCTGCTCCGCAAACGCATCATCCCAGATCAGCCAGTTCGCCGGATCCAGCGGCTGGATGCCTGGCAGTTTGGTCGCCACAAGCGGGTTGAACGGAATAGCTGTCTGCAGAATCGCTGTCATAGGTGCAGGCTTAGCACCGTTGCCCCGCCACGCCCCAGCGCTTTTTCTTCGCCCAAAAGGCGCGGGAGAGACCAAAAACGACGCCTCTACCCGTCGTTTTCCAATTGGACGGGGCGTAGAAACCACGTCATCGTGGAATGGACACATATGACCAGTGATCCGCAACCGTATGCTTCAACCGTTGGATGACAGATTCTGGGTGATTGATTTGCCTGGCCGCCTGTTTGGTTCTGCACCCAACAAGGGCTGGCCAACCCGAGACAGATCCAAGACGCCAGCACCAGAACGCACAGAGATCATTCGGATCAGAGCGCAATATAGGACCACACCGCGAAAGGCTTGCCAGATATGAACCAGCATCACCGCGACATCCGCAAGATTGATCCCAGCCGGGGCACCACCCTTGGCGATATGACCCCGAACGACAATGACCGTGTCGAAATCGGTCCCACACAGCTTGCTTTTGGCGAATGGGCCGATGCCGGGCTCGAGCTGCCGGATCTGCAGGCGCTGCGGAAATACCGCTGGGAACGGCTGACCCGGTTCATCAATGACCGCGGCTATGGTGGCCTGTTGGTGTTTGATCCGCTCAACATCCGCTATGCGACGGATTCCACCAATATGCAGCTGTGGAACACCCACAATCCGTTTCGCGCTTTGCTGATTTGCGCCGATGGCTACATGGTCATCTGGGACTACAAACAGTCCCCTTTCCTGAGCGAATTCAATCCACTGGTCCGCGAGCAACGGGCGGGCGCCGACCTGTTCTACTTTGATCGGGGCGACAAGGTTGATGTGGCCGCGGACGTGTTTTCCAATGAGGTGCGGATCCTGCTGGAGGAACATTCTGGCGGCAACAAACGCCTGGCCGTGGACAAGATCATGCTGCACGGGCTGCGCGCGCTGGAAGCCCAGGGGATCGAGGTGCTCCCGGGCGAAGAGCTGACGGAAAAATGCCGCGCCGTGAAAGGCCCAGATGAGATCAAGGCAATGCGTTGCGCCCATCACGCCTGCGAAACCGCCGTCGCTGAAATGGAACGCTTTGCCCGTGAAAAAATCCCCGGAGGCGGCATTTCAGAGGATGATGTCTGGGCGGTGCTGCATGCAGAAAACATCCGCCGCGGTGGTGAATGGATCGAAACCCGCCTGCTGGCCTCCGGCCCGCGCACCAATCCGTGGTTTCAGGAATGCGGACCGCGGATCATTCAGAACAACGAAATGATCAGCTTTGATACGGATCTGGTCGGCTCCTACGGGATTTGTATCGATATCTCACGCAGTTGGTGGATCGGCGACAGCAAACCGCGCCCCGATATGATCTATGCGATGCAGCATGGCATTGAGCACATCCAGCACAATATGGAGCTGCTCAAACCCGGGGTGAATATTCAGGATCTGTCCCGCGCCTGCCATCCGCTGGATGCCCAATACCAGAAACAAAAATACGGCTGCATGATGCATGGGGTCGGTCTGTGCGATGAATGGCCACTGGTGGCCTATCCCGACAAGATGGTCGAAGGCGCCTTCGACTTTGAGCTGGAGCCTGGCATGGTGCTCTGCGTCGAGGCTCTGGTCAGCCCCGAGGGTGGCGATTTTTCAATCAAGCTGGAGGATCAGGTGCTGATCACCGACGATGGATATGAAAACCTCACCTCTTATCCGTTTGACAAGGCACTGACGGGCGAAGCTTACCACCCTTCAAAATTTCATACCTGATTTGACGTTTGCCTGATCTATGTGATTCAAGGAGTCTCCACTATTGTGATTGGAGGCTGTTTTGGCGGGGAACAATTGTTTTTCAAAGCTTTATTCGAGGGTTGAGACTGA
>NZ_JAJDWC010000043.1 GCF_022825805.1 Phaeobacter sp. | reverse complement strand
AGCAATTCGCCGATGCGATCCTGAGATTCTTCCGCGAAACCATCCCCAAAGAGTGGAAAACATTCCGAGATCAGGTCTCAGACAACTTCAGGGTCATAACACACGAAAAATTTCGGGTTTTGGGGTGAGTGCGGTATAACTCCGTTAAGCCGCCAGAAAGTTGCCTTAATCATTTGTCAACTATTGCGCAGATCAGGAGGAAACCCAGTGCCGCTCAATCGCTTTGACCAACGTCTCACCCAGATGCAATGGCAGCCACAGGCTGGACCATCGCCACAGATCGTGGACAGCGTCATGGCGACACGCGGACCGATCGTCATCCGCGGTGTGGAAAGCACATTGGCGGGCGCGATCCTGGGCATTCTGATCGGGGTGGGTCTGAAAGGCATCATCACCCCAGGGGCGCCTTGGGGGCCAGAGACCGGGTTGACCGGCCTTTTGGTGGGGGGCGCTGCCCTGGGGGGGGCTGCAGGCTCGCTGATCCTTGCAGGTCTGGCCATCCTGCGGCACCGCGAAAAGCCACGCCTGATGCAGTTTGCATCAATGAACCTGCTGATGATCGTGATGCTCCTGCTCAGCTAAACGATTGATATCTGGTGGGATGGCGCGATACGGGCGCGGCAGAGGAGAGCTGCCGCGCCCGTTTGTGTATGGCGCACTCGCGTTGTGCGCAGGTGAGCCCTGACCCCGATCCGCCCAAGACAGCAAGGCCTTAATATGGGCGGCCTCAGTGCAAGAGCGGACTACTCCGCTGCGATCTTGATCACCGGTTCCATCTGCGCCAGATCCTCTTCGCTCAGGTGGCATTTGATCTGATGGTCATCTGCCAACTGGCGCAGCGGTGGCACCTGGGTTTCGCACAGGCCCCCCGGCACCTGCGATTTCCAGCGACAGCGCGTTTGGAACGGGCAGCCCGACGGCGGGTTCATCGCAGAGGGGATGTCGCCCTCCAGAACGATATGGCGCTTTTCCACCTTGGTGTCGGCAATGGGCACCGCGCTCAGCAGCGCTTCGGTGTAGGGATGATAGGGGGGTGCAAACACCTGATCCGTGGTGCCGAGTTCCACCACATGGCCCAGATACATCACCATCACCCGGTCCGACAGATAGCGCACAATGGACAAATCATGGGAGATGAACAGCAGCGTTGTTTTCTGTTCCCGCTGAATTTCCATCAACAAATCAGTCACCGCAGCCTGCACCGACACATCAAGCGCCGAGACAGGTTCGTCGGCCACCACAATCCGCGCGTCTCCGGCAAAGGCACGGGCAATCCCAACCCGCTGTTTCTGGCCACCTGACAATTGCCGCGGCATTCGGTCGGCAAAGGCACGCGGCAGTTTCACCAGATCCAACAGTTCCAGCATGCGCTGTTTGCGCTCTGCTTCGGAGGCCCCGATGCCAAAGATTTCCAGTGCGCGCTGGATCTGACGTCCGACCGTCATGGAGGGGTTGAGCGTGTCAAACGGGTTCTGGAACACCATCTGCACATCCGCCACGGTTTTGGCGTTCCGTTCCTCAATGGGCGTGGCTTCGATATTGGCGCCATCCAACAGGATCTGCCCACTTGTCGCGGTCTCCAGCCCCATCAGCACCTTGGCAAAGGTGGATTTGCCACAGCCGGATTCCCCGACGATGGCCAGGGTTTCGCTCTCCCGCGCCTCAAAGGACAGGGTTTCATTGGCTTTCACAACCTTGCGGGCGCCGTTGTCGAACAACGCATTGGCGGCCACTTCGTAGTATTTGCGCAATTCATCGATCTTCAGCACGACGTCGCCGGGTTCGGCCCGGTCTTTCTGCGAACCTGCCACCATCGGTGCGTCCCAATCGATCTCCTCGTGGCGCAGGCAACGGGTGTGGTGGCGGTCGTTGCCCGCAATCGCCGACATCTGGATGTCACCTGCATCACAGCGACCGGCTTCGAAGTAATCGCAGCGGGGGCCGAAGTTGCAGCCATTTGGTCGCTCGTGGGGCAGCGGGAAGTTGCCCGGGATCGCCACCAGTGGGCGGGCGTTTTTATCGGCCCCCGGCAGCGGAATCGAGCGGAACAATGCCTGCGTGTAAGGGTGGCGCATCTCATCGAAGACATCATGGATGGAGCCGCGCTCCACCGCTTCGCCCGAATACATCACACAAAGCCTGTCGCAAGTTTCCAGCACCAGACCGAGGTTGTGGGAAATGAACAGCATCGACGTGCCGTATTTCTTCCCGAGATCCTTGACCAGCTCCACCACGGCCGCCTCGACCGTGACGTCCAATGCGGTTGTCGGCTCATCCAGGATTAGCAGCGATGGTTTCGACATCAGCGCCATGGCAATCACGATCCGCTGCTGCTGACCGCCGGACAATTGATGGGGAAAGGAATTCAACATCCGCTCCGGATCCGGCAGGCGCACATCTGTCACCACCTCCAGCGCACGGCGGTAGGCCTCGTCTTTGCCGACACCTTCGTGGATCATCGGCACTTCCATCAGTTGTTTGCCGATCTTCATCGCCGGATTGAGCGAGGCCATCGGCTCCTGATAGATCATCGCGATTTCATTGCCGCGCACATCGCGCAGCTCTTCAGCGGTCATTTCCGCCAGATCGCGGCCCTTGAACTTGATGGATCCGCCCACGATGCGGCCGTTTTTGCCGAGATCCTGCATAACGCCAAGCGCAACAGTGGATTTGCCGCAGCCAGATTCGCCCACGAGACCGACGGCTTCGCCCGGTTGCACCGCAACGGAGAAATCCATCACCGCAGGGATCTCGCGCAAGCGGGTGAAGAAGGAAATTGAGAGCTTGTCGATCTCCAGGATCGGGCCGTCATAATCTGCCAGTTTGTTCATTTTGTAGTCTCCCTGTTGGAGCGGGACAATTCGGAGCGGGACAGGCTGGAGCAGGACGGTGATTTTGCCGCTTGCTCCGACTGTCCCGGGGGCTGCCACCTGTGGCGCCATTGGATCATGCCCAGATGGCGGCGGGGCTGACCCCCGGTCACGTTGGTTCGGATCAGTCGCGCAGGCTTTCCTCGCGCAGCCCATCGGCGAGCAGGTTGAGGCCCAGAACCAGGCTCAACAATGCCAGCGCAGGCGGCAGCGGTGGATGCAGATAGATCGCCAACAGCTTGCGCCCATCGTTGATGGTGGAGCCCCAGTCCGGGCTTTCCGGTGGCAGGCCGAGACCAAAGAACCCAAGCGTGCCCAGAAGGATGGTGGTGTAGCCAATGCGCAGACAGAAATCCACGATCAGCGGGCCACGGGCGTTGGGCAGGATCTCCCACAACATGATGTACCAGGGCCGCTCGCCGCGGGTTTGGGCTGCCGCAACATAATCGCGTGTCTTGATGTCCAGCGTCAGGCCCCGGACGATGCGGAACACCGTCGGGGAGTTCACAAAGACCACGGATACGAACACCACCAGGATGCCGCCCGGCACGTCAAACAGATCAATGGGCCAGAAATCTATTTTGGAGCCGGCTTCATTGATCATCGACATATAGCCCAGGACACCGGGGATCAGCACCACGGCCAGCCAGATGACATTGGCCTGTGGTCGGGTGCGAAAGCGCGAATGCAGCAGAACCCCTGCAAAGATCAACGGGAAGGCAAAGAGCACCACGCCGATATATTGCGGCAGACCCGTGGCCACGATTTCCGGTGTGACCAGCAGGTAGAAGAGCAAGATCACGGGGAACGCCAGCACGAGATTGGCGAGGAAGGACAACACGGTGTCCAGCCTGCCGCCATAATATCCTGCCGGCAGCCCCAGGGTGATCCCAACCATAAAGGCAAACAGCGTCGCCAGTGGTGCGATCTGTACGACCACCCAGGCGCCATCGATCAACCGGCTGAACACATCGCGCGCCAGATTGTCGCCGCCCAGGAGATACCAGGCAGCAATGCCTGCATCTTCGCCAGCGCCGGGCACCGGCGTGCCGGGGACTTTGTTCTTCATGCCGGACACCTGCGCCAGAGAGTCATGCGGCGCGATCAGGTCCAGTGCGCCCAATATGCCGGTGAACACCCAGAACATCACCAGGCCAAAGCCGATCATGCCGATGGGGCTGTCAAACAGTTTGCCATAGAGCCCCAACCGCCGTTTGAAGGTGATGGAGACATAAAACAACAGCGCCAGCGCCACCCAGACCGGCAGCATCAGTCGCGCCATGCCGCCAATGATACCGCCAGAGGTGCTGAACAGGATGCCATAGGCAATGTGGATCACGACCAGCGCGACCACAGCAAGCAGCGACAGCCGCACCCCAAGTGCCGCCAACCCATCAGGGGTCGCGGTCAGGGCAGGGGCGCCATAGGGGCCTTGGGCGCTGGCGCGCAGACCGCCAAAGACGCTCAGCACCATCCAGGCCACAATGGAGAGGCCAAGCGCGCTCAGGCTCAGAAACAGGATCGGGGTGAGAAAGGACAGATTGCCGGTCCAGGTCAACGGTTCCATGAATGCATCCTCCCTCAGTTGATCCGAATACGCGGGTTCAGATAGACATAGCCAATGTCAGAGATCAGCTGGGTCAGCAGCACGATAACCACGGATATAACCGAGATGCCGAGCAGCAGTTCGATATCGTTGTTCCCGGCCGCTTCGACCAGAGACCAGCCGAACCCTTTGTAATTGAACAGGGTTTCGACAATGACGACGCCGCTCAGCAGCCAGGGGAATTGCAGCATAATCACGGTGAATGGCGCGATCAGCGCATTACGCAAGGCATGGCGCAGGACGATGTTGGGAAATGAAACACCCTTCAGTCGCGCGGTGCGGATGTATTGCGCGGTCATCACCTCGGTCATCGAGGCGCGGGTCATCCGGGCGATATAGCCGATGCCATAAAGAGCAATGGTGATCACCGGCAGGAAGAAATTTTCAAATGTGGGTTCTGTCATCGCCGATGTGGCGGTACCCTTGAACCATTTCAGCCCCACCGTTGCGGAGGTAAAGACCGCGATGAAAATCACCCCCGAGACATATTCCGGTGTCGCAGTGGTCAAAATCGATGCGGTGGAAAGCGACCGGTCGGTGACCGATCCCTCGCGCATGCCAGCCAGAACACCAATCAGCAGCGCGGTTGGGACCATGACGATCAACACCCACATCATCAGATAGCCGGTGTTGGCCAGACGCACTTTGATGATGGACCAGACCCCATCTTTGAACCGCGTCGAATATCCCCAATCGCCCTGGATGACGCCACAGAACCGCGGCGCTTGTGCTGCGGCTTCGGCGCTGACCGGTCCGTCGATGCACCGCCCTGTGATGCCTTCTTCGGTTTCAGCTCGCCAGCCAGGCAAGACGCCAAGCCATTGGCCGTATTTCACCGCCACCGGCTGCAGATATCCGTTTTTGTCGAGCCAGCTTGCCACGGCCTCATCCGACATGCGGAAGTTGCCCTCGGTCTTGGCGAGCTTTTCGAGGTTGGGGTAGAGGTTTGTCAAAAAGAACACGATGAACGTCAGGCAAATTGCCGTCAGGATCATCACGCCTGTTCGACGCAAGATAAAGAGTCCCATGGAGTGTCCTGTCGGTCTGTCACGCAGGGTCGCTGCCGCGCAGACCCGCAAAGATCTGCGCAGCAGACGTCAACCGCGTCTGTGCTGGCAGCCTGCTCAATACGAGCAGGCCGGTTTCTGGCTCAACCTGGACCGATCAGGCAGCCCAACCCCACTTGTAGTGGTGGTGTTCGAAGGAGATATGCATATCCGCTCCGACGATGCCTTCGCGCAGGTGGCGATAGAGCGAGCGCCAGTAGGGCTGGATGGTGACACCTTCATCCTGAATGATGGCTTCCATCTTCGCCATGACTTCCCGGCGCTTGTCTGCGTCCGCGATGGACAGAGCCTCGGCCAGCAGGCCGTCGAACTCTTCGTTGGACCAGCCAAATTCATTCCAGGCTTCGCCGGACCGATAGGCCAGCGCATGGATTTGCACACCCAAGGGGCGGTGGTTCCAGTTGGTGGAGCTGAAGGGGTATTTCACCCAGTCGTTCCAGAACGTGGTGCCTGGCAGAACGGTCCGCTTCACCTTGAAGCCCGCATCGCGCAGCTGGGCGGCCACAGCGTCGGTGGTGTTTTTGCGCCAGTCATCGTCGATGGACACCAGCTCATGCTCGAAATCCATCATCCCGGCTTCTTCCATCAGCGCGCGCGCGGCGGCTGCGTCGACCTTGCGGGCAGGCAGTTCGGCATATTCGGGATGGATCGGTCCGACGTGGTGGTTTTCCGCGGCCTGACCCCGGCCACCATAGCCCAGTTCGAGGCAGACATTGTTGTCCACCGCCATGGCAATCGCCTGACGCACACGTTTGTCCGCATAGGGCTGTTTGCCATCCACTTCGGCCAGCTGGTTCGGGCGCACCACGATGGTCGACATGGTGACCACTTCGGATTTCACGTAGCCGAGGCTGTCCATGACATCGATAAACTCACCGACGGATTCATAGAGCATGTCGACTTCTTCGGATTCCAGTGCGGCCAACCAGGAGGCCGAGTCGGTGCCGAAGTCGATATATTCGATCCGGTCCAGCGCCGGGCGGCCAAAGACCTCTTCGCCCCACCATGTGTGATCGCTGTTGCGGTCCAGCGCGGCTTTGACGCCCACTTCCAATTCGCTTAGCACGTAGGGGCCGGTGCCCACGTTCGCGGTGAAATCATCGGTCTGGAAGCTGCTGTGAACGATGGCAGCCGGGTAGTCGGCCATGCCAGGCACCAGCGAGATATCCGACGACGGCAGGGTCAGACGCACCGTGTGGCTGTCGACCACTTCGATTGCGTTTTCAATGGCTTTGCCGGTATTAGCGTCGACGAGCGAGCCGAAGCGGCCAGCCATGGAGTTGCCTTCAACCGACTTGTCGCACCAGCCTGCGATGTTGCGGGCGACGTCTTCGGCGGTGAAATCATCGCCGTTGTTCCATTTCACGCCCTTGCGCACATTCAGCGTGTAGACGGTGGCGTCTTCATTGATTTCCCAGCTGTCGAGTAGCATGCCGCGCATCGAGCCGTCGTTGTTGTATTCCACCAGATATTCCATGGTGCCGCGGGTCAGGTTGCCCATCTGCGACCAGTCATAGGTGCGCGGGTCCTTCAGCGGGCGCACTTCCATCTGGCAGCGCAACGTGCCGCCGTCCTGCTTGTGACCGGCGGCTTCCACCGGGGCGGACAGACCGATCATGCCATAGGCCGCCGACGCGGTGACGCCCAGCGCCGTGGCGCGGGTCAGGAATTCACGTCGGTCCATCTTTCCCGCGAGTGTCTCAGAGGCATACATCTCTGCGGCCGGGTGGATTGCCGTCCCGGTGATGGTGTCTTTTGTCATGTAACTCTCCCTGTCGCGCCACGGGTTTGCTGGCTCTGGTCCTGTCGTTTTTGGGACAGTCCTATTTTGGTCTGGACCGTGCTCAGGTGACGCAGTTTTCAACGCTTGTTGCCCCGTAACCACATTCGGCCCCAGATCTGGGGGGACGTCAATGCATGTTTTCGGCACATCGGGTATTTTTTCCGACATTTTGGATGTCGTTTTTAGAATTTTGCGTCAAAGTCGGGATTGCCCGGTGGAGAACTGTGCACTGCTGCCTAGTTCCAGAAGCGACAGATTCTCTGATCCGCGGAACGGCGTCCGTGGCTGCATCGGGCGCTGCGTTTGACGTGTATCTGACATCCGCAATTGGTGAGGCCAGTTCCGCATCGGTTTATTCAGACAACTGAACGCTGTAGACCCCGTTGGTCCATACACCTGAGACGTTTCCCGGGTGTGCATCATGGGCAGAATACACCTGCTGTCTCTGCCCCGCAGATCGTGTAGCGGATGATTGGGTGGATGAATGGGCCCGATGACTGGGGCCGATAAATGGGCGGGTGATCAGGCGGCGCGTTTTTGTTTTTCGCGCGACTGCTTGCGCAGCTTGCTTGGCGTCTCGCCCGTGTGCTGGGTGATGAAACGCGTGAAATAGGCCGCGCTGCCAAAACCAAGCGTCGAAGCAATGTCCCGCATCGGCAAATCCGTCGTCACCAACAGCGTGCGGGCTGCGTGCAACTGGCGTTCAGTCAGCAGAGCGCCTGCGGTTTTGCCCGTCTCGGATTTGCAGACACGGGTCAAATGGGTGGGGGTGACATTCAACTCTGCGGCGTGGTCCGCCATGCTGGCATGCTGGGCGTAGCATTTGACGATCCGTGCGCAGTACCCCTGCGCCAGCCGCTGTGCCGCAGTCAGTTTCACCGGCAGTGCTGTGTGCGCGTCAAGCAGTCGGCGCAAGTGGATCGCAATCAATGTGCCATGGGCCTGCATGGCGCGATACCAAAGTGGCGGGCGGTTTTGCTGCTCTGTCTGCATGGACTGCAACATGCCGTTGATGATCGCCTGGTCCTGCGCCTCCGGGATCCGCAGGGCTTCGGGCGTTTCCGGGAAATCCATGCCGACAGCGGTGGGCACTTTCATCACCAGTCCCATGCATTGGCGACCCAGTTCAATTGACCACAGTGTGCCTGCCGGGACGAAAATCGCACTATGGGGGCCGAACCCGCGCTGCTGACCGTTCAGAAAAACCCGCCCTTGACCCCGCGTCACCCATACCAACAGATGCTCTTTCAGGTCATGTGCCAGCTCAAGCTGCCAGGCTCCCTCACGCGCAAGATGAGCCAGGGCAAGATGAGCCAGGGGAACAACAGAGATCTCGCCGGAAACGGAAGGGTCGAAGGGCATAAGTATACTGATTATAAGTGTGGCGCGTAATTCGAGGCGAAAAAGCCTCAAACAAATGATTCTGGCAAGTTTTTGCCAGCTAACCCCGCACACAATCAAGCGATTAGTCGGATAAGTCATATTTCGCCGAACACTTGTGCGTATTACGCACGCATACGTCTCAATAAGTGTTGCTGATCGCACCTCATGCGGGAAAACGACAATTTCGCTTTGATTTGAGACAGGTTAGCCCTGGTTCTTGGTCTCGCTCTTCGCCCGGGGTCTCGCGCGGTTTGTTAGGCCTGGTCGTTAGCCCGGATTGACCGGATGCCAGTCGGACATGCGTTTGCGAAACCAGGTGCGTTGGCGTTTGGCAAACTGCCGGGTGGAGACAGCGGCTGCTTCGCGGGCTTCGGCGTGCGACATCTCTCCGCGGTGATAGGCCATAAGTTCCGGCACGCCAATCGCTTTGCAGGAAGGCAACTGCGGGTCGTAATGCGGCGACATGGCCGCGACCTCCTCCAGCGCGCCTTGCTCCAGCATGAGATCAAAGCGCTTGCGGATCCGCGCCTCCAACCACGACTTTTCCGGGGTCATGACAATCGGCGTGCATCGCGACAGCGGCAAGGGTGGCGCAGGGGTGTCGGCCTGCCAGTCGGCCAGCCCGCGTCCCGTCGCGCGCAGCACCTCCCACGCCCGCTGCACCCGTGCCCGGTTCAGCAGGTCGATCTTCGCCGCGGTTCGTGTGTCCAGTTCTGCACGCAGCTGCTCCAGCGGCAGGCCGTCGGCGTGCAACCGCACCTCTGGGGGCGTGGCGGGGATATCCGCCAGCCCCTCGGTCAATGTGGAGAAATACAAACCAGTTCCGCCCACGATGATCGGGCGCTTGGGCCCTGACAGCAGGGGCAAGACCTCGCGCAGCCAATGGCCAGCGGAATAAGTGGCATCAAACGGGATATGCCCATAAAGCGCATGTTCTGCCTGGGCTTCTTCCTCGACCGAGGGGCGCGCGGTGATCACCCGCCAGCAGTCGTAGATCTGGCTGGCATCGGCATTCACAATAATGCCGCCCTGTTCGGCCGCGATGGCCAGCGCCAGGGCCGATTTGCCCGAGGCGGTTGGCCCAGCGATCAGCACAGGCGCCTCAGGATCAATCTGGGGCAACAAGGAGAGGAGTGTCATTAAGTGATCCTGTGGGTGATCCTGTTTTGCGGATGCTGCAGCCAGGCAGCTCCCGCACTGCGAGAAAGGGCCGAAAAACATCGTCGGCGCGCATTGATCCCGCCGCTGATTTGCTTCATTTTGCGCGTAATCTAACCCCGTCACAATCCGGAGCGCAACATGCCCGACAACAACGATCAGCCGGTGGCCACATCGGCGGCAACCTATAAACGCGTCATGCTGAAGATTTCTGGTGAGGCGCTGATGGGCGACCAGGGGTTCGGGCTGCACCCGCCGACCGTTCAGCGGATCGCGCAAGAGGTCAAATCGGTCCGCGATCTGGGCGTCGAAATCTGCATGGTCATTGGCGGTGGCAACATCTTCCGCGGCCTGTCCGGCTCCGCGCAGGGGATGGAGCGGACAACTGCGGATTACATGGGGATGCTGGCCACGGTGATGAACGCCCTTGCGATGCAATCCGCTCTTGAGGGGCTGGGCGTCTTCACCCGCGTGATTTCGGCGATCCGCATGGACGAGGTAGCTGAACCCTATATTCGCCGTCGTGCCGTCCGCCACCTGGAGAAAAAACGGGTCTGCATTTTTGCGGCGGGCACCGGCAACCCGTATTTCACCACGGATACCGCCGCGACGCTGCGCGCCAATGAAATGGCCTGCGAGGCGATTTTCATGGGCAAGAACGGCGTCGATGGCGTTTATGACAAAGACCCCAAGGAACATGCCGACGCGGTGCGGTTTGACGAGATCAGCTATGATGAGGTGCTGGCCAAACGCCTGAAGGTCATGGACGCCTCTGCCATTGCCTTGGCGCGGGACAACAACCTGCCATTGATCGTGTTCCCGCTGGATGAACCAGGCGGCTTCCGCGGCATTCTGGCCGGGCAGGGCACATATACCAAAGTGCAGGGCTGACCGGCTCAGAGGCCAACAACCACAGCTGAAAACGATAGAATGGGCGCAGAGCGGGATCCGCTTTGCGCCCGTTTTCTATTTCGGATCTGTGCGGCGCTCGTCATTGCTTCGCTTGGTGCTCGATCCTTCTGTGACCGGCTTTGGTGGAACTACCCACCTGCATGACAGAGGCAGTATGTGACCGCATCGGACGAGGGTTCGCACTGCCTAGCGGATGAATCTGCGGCATGATTGCTATACAACCTTGCACCAATGGCTTATGAGCATAAGAAACACCGCCTCAAGTCAGGGGAGAGAGCAGAATGTCTGACGATTTTATTCTTGATACCGATGATCTTCAGCGCCGCATGGATGGCGCCATGGCCAACCTGAAGACCGAATTTGCATCCTTGCGGACCGGCCGCGCCTCCGCCTCCATGTTGGAGCCGGTCATGGTCGACGCCTACGGTTCCATGACACCGATCAACCAGGTTGGTACCGTCAATGTGCCGGAACCCCGGATGGTGACCATCAATGTGTGGGACAAATCACTGGTCGGCAAAGTGGAAAAAGCGATCCGCGAATCCGGGCTTGGGATCAACCCGCAGCTCAATGGCACCATCATCATGCTGCCTATTCCTGAGCTGAACGAGGAACGCCGCCGCGAGTTGGGCAAGGTTGCGGGCCAATATGCCGAAAGCGCCCGGGTTGCGATCCGCAACGTGCGCCGTGACGGTATGGACCAGATCAAGAAAGCCAAGGCAGACGGCATGTCCGAGGACGACCAGAAGCTGTGGGAAGGTGAGGTTCAGGAATTGACGGACACCATGATCAAATCCGTTGATCAGGCGCTGGAAGTCAAACAAGCCGAAATCATGCAGGTCTGATCTTTTCGGATGTCACAGGGGTCAAACACCGCCTTAGCGCCGGATCCGGTTGTGCAGACAACCGATTTCGGTCCGAAACATGTTGCGATCATCATGGATGGCAACGGGCGTTGGGCGCAGGCGCGGGGACGACCGCGCCTGTTTGGCCATCACGCCGGCGCAAAACGCGTGCGAGAGGTGGTGGAATGCTGTCCTGATCTCGGCGTGAAATACCTGACCATATTTGCCTTCTCCACCGAGAACTGGAAACGCACCCAGGTTGAGGTCGCAGGCCTCATGAGCTTGTTCCGCCGGTATATCTCCAAAGAGATGAAAGCCTTGGCCCAACGCAATGTGCGTGTCCGTTTTATCGGGGACCGCGAGCGTCTGGATGCCAAGCTGGTCGGATTGATGGACCAGCTGGAGCAGGAAACCGCTTCAAACGATGGCACCCATCTGACCATCGCGCTGAATTACGGCGGGCGTGACGAAGTGGCCCGCGCCACCCGGCGTCTGGCCGAAGATGTGGCCGCAGGGCGGTTGGCGCCCGAGGATGTCGATCAGGAAACCCTGCCGAAGTATCTGGATACCCATGTGCTGCCCGATCCGGATCTGGTGATCCGCACCAGCGGCGAGGCGCGGATCTCGAATTTCCTGCTCTGGCAATCGGCCTATGCCGAATATGAATTCATCGACACGCTGTGGCCCGATTTTACCGCCGAGGAACTGCGGCGCCTGTGCGAGAGCTACGGGCAGCGCGATCGCCGGTTCGGAGCGGTGCGGACATGAGCCGGGCCGGGCGCTGGTCCGATTTACTGCCGCGGCTGATGTCGGCGGTGGTGATGATCCTGTTGGGCGGTTTTGCCGTTTGGGTCGGTGGCGTGGTCTTTGATGTGCTCATCGCCGCCTGCTGCGGTGGCATGATCTGGGAATTGATGCGCATGTTGGCGCCGGATCGCTCTGGCATCGCGCTGCCGCTTGGGGTCTTGTCCACGGGCGCGGTGCTGGCGGCTGCGCTGATGGGCGGGCTCAACGCTGTTGGGCTTTTGTTGATGCCGGTTGTGCTGGGACTGGCCGTAATCGGTATTCGCCGTGCGAGCTTTGCGGGATTTGCCATCTGGGTGATGTTTGCAGGGTTTGCTTTCATCTGGATGCGCAGCGTTCTGGGCCTCGATTGGATGATCTGGCTGGTCGCTGTGGTGGTCGCCACCGATGTGGCGGGTTATTTCGCGGGCAAGGCGATTGGTGGCCCCAAATTCTGGCCCGCCGTCAGCCCAAAGAAGACCTGGTCTGGCACATCGGCCGGTTGGCTCGCGGCCGCTGGCGTTGGTCTGGCTTTTGCCACGCAAGCGCCCGTTGGCTACGGCGTTGTGGTGTTGTCTGTGTTGGTGTCCATGGCCAGCCAGGCCGGTGATGTCGCGGAAAGCGCGCTGAAACGGCGCTGCGGCGTCAAGGATTCCAGCCAGTTGATCCCCGGACATGGCGGGCTGTTTGATCGGTTCGACGGTATGTTGGGGGCGGCCGTGATGGTGCTCTTGGTGCTGAGCCTTTGGGGGCTGCCGGGCGGAGCGATCTGATGCGCAAGACTTCCATTTTTGGGGCCACGGGTTCCGTCGGTCAAAGCACCATCGATCTCATTCGACGCGCGCCGGAGGCTTACGACGTTGTTGCGCTGACGGGTGCAGGCAATATCGCCCAACTGGCCCGCGATGCCATTGAATTGCGCGCCGATGTGGCCGTCACCGCACGCGAAGACCAGCTGCCTGCGCTGCGGGCTGCACTGGTCGGCCACCCGGTCGAGGCAGCGGCGGGTGATGCCGCCCTGAAGGAGGCGGCGCAACGCCCGGCTGATTGGGTGATGTCCGCGATTGTCGGTGCGGCCGGATTGGTGCCGGGGCTGGAGGCGCTGAAACAGGGAGCGACGCTTGCCCTGGCCAATAAGGAATCGCTGGTTTGTGCCGGACAGCTGCTGCTGAAAACTGCGCGTGATCATAATGCGCGCCTCTTGCCGGTGGACAGCGAGCATTCAGCCGTTTTCCAGGCCTTGGTCGGCGAAGATATGGCGGCGGTCGAGCGGGTGATTATCACCGCTTCGGGTGGTGCATTTCGGGACTGGCCGCTGGAGCGGTTGAAATCCGCGACCGTCGATGAGGCCTCAACACATCCCAATTGGGCAATGGGACAGCGCATCACAATCGACAGCGCGTCTATGTTCAACAAGGCATTGGAAGTCATTGAAACGCGAGAGTATTTTGGGGTCGACCCGGCGCAGATCGAGGTTCTGGTCCACCCGGAATCGATTGTGCACGCTATGGTCGGCTTTCGCGATGGCGCGGTGATGGCGCATCTTGGCGCGCCAGACATGCGCCACGCCATCGGCTACGCGCTGCATTGGCCGGAACGTCAGGACCTGCCGGTCGAGCGTCTGGATTTTGCCAAACTGGCACAGCTGAGTTTCCGCAGCCCCGATCTGCAGCGCTACCCGGCGCTGCAACTGGCCTATGATGTGATGGATCGTGGCGGATTGTCGGGTGCGGTGTTCAATGCCGCAAAAGAGCGCGCTTTGGACCATTTTATTGCCGGACGCATCGGGTTTCTGGATATGGCAGACCGGGTGGCCCGTGTCATGCAGCGCTTTGACAGGGACGATATGGGGCTAGATGATCTGATGACCCTTGATGCGGTGCGTCGCATGGACCATCTCGCACGGGTAGATATCGACTCTCTCCTCTAACGTAAGACAGGGTAAACCATTGGATTTTGTATCCCTCCTGCCGCAACTGGGCGGATTTTTCTACATTGTGGCCAGTTTTGTGCTCGCCCTGTCGGTGATTGTGGCGGTGCATGAATACGGCCATTACATCGTCGGTCGCTGGTGCGGCATCCATGCGGAGGTGTTCTCGCTCGGGTTTGGTCCGGTCTTGGCATCGCGGGTCGACAAACGCGGGACCCGCTGGCAGATCGCGCTGTTGCCTTTTGGTGGGTTCGTGAAATTTCTGGGCGATGCGGATGCGGCCTCTGGCAAGGATGCGGATGCGATGCAGGCCGCCGCCGCCGATCCCGCAGCGCTGCGCCGCACCATGCATGGCGCGCCCCTCTGGGCCAGAGCGGCCACTGTGGCGGCGGGCCCGGTGTTCAACTTCATCATGTCTGCGGTGATTTTCACCCTGGTGTTCTGGTCGCAGGGCACGCCACGCGATCCGATCACCATTGATCGACTGGTCAATCTGCCAGAGCTGAGCGAACCCGTTGGGCTGCAGGCCGGGGATGAGCTGCTGGATGTGGCAGGGCTGCCGGTTCCCTCGCTGAGCGACGGACCTGCCTGGGAAACCTTCCGCCGGACTGTGCCGAGCGAACAATCGCTGTCCTATCGTGTTCTGCGGGATGGCGCCGAGATTGAGGTCACTGGTCCTTATCCCTGGCCCCCCTATGTTCACGCCGTCGCCCCGCGCAGTGCGGCGTCTGACATCGGGTTGCGCCCAGGTGACGTGATCGCGGGTGTGGATGGAAATGCAATCTTCACCTTCGATCAGCTGAAAGAGGCTGTCGAAAGCGCAAATGGCGCAGAGTTGGATCTGACCGTGTGGCGCGATGGCACGGAATTTTCCGCGGCTCTGTCACCACGGCGGGTCGATGAACCACAGCCCGACGGCGGCTTTGCCACCCGCTGGCGCATGGGTATCGTCGGCGGTCTGGCGTTTGAGCAGGCCAGCGAAACCGTGCCCTTCACCGAGGCTCTGAGCGGCGGCGCGCTTCAGGTCTGGGCTGTGGTGGATATGTCGCTCAGCGGGTTGAGCCACATGATCACCGGCGCGATCAGCACCTGCAACCTGTCTGGTCCGATTGGCATTGCCGAAACCTCTGGTGCGATGGCCAGCCAGGGCGCAGAAAGCTTCATTCGTTTCATCGCGGTCCTGTCGACCGCTGTGGGGTTGCTGAACCTCTTCCCGATCCCAGCGCTCGATGGCGGACATCTGATGTTCTACGCCTATGAGGCCGTCACCGGCAAACCGCCAAGCGATCGCGTTATGCGCCTGCTGATGAGCTTTGGCATTGCCGCGATCCTGACGCTCATGGTGTTTGCTTTGGGCAATGATCTGTTCTGTTGATCCGCTGATCAACCGAGCCACGCAAGACTTGATGCCGATCAGCTCTGCTGGTCGGCATTTTGTTTTCGCCTGTTTGCGGCGCATTTGTCGCGGCCGTTTATCCACGCGCAGCTGACGCAATACGGCCCCTGCGTGGGGTGTAATCATTAAAATTTTATAAATATCCGCGCGATGCCACGGTCTGGTGCCCAACTGTCGCCACATTCGCCCGTTAACTCTTTTGTCATCTGCTGGTGGGCAGCGTGATCGCAGCGTCCGGAAACGGTATCGCGTGCAACCAAATATCACGCTGAGGCAGAGAGCCGGTTTGACAGAACTAAGGTGGGAGAGTGGAAGCGATGAATAGTCTACAATCAACCAAGACAGGATTGGGTCTGTTTGTGCGCCTCAACTGGGATCGTGCGCTGTCCGCAGTGACGATTTTGGGGGCGCTGATTGCAGGCGCTTGGATTGGCAGTCTCTGATATTGCAGGCTGTTGTGTGCTCTGGGCGCGTGGGGAAATCCCTACGCGCCTTTTTTGTTGCTTTTGACAATGACGGATAAACCCGATACGCACGAAACAAAGCTGTTAAAAAATCGGGTTTTGACTGATGGTTCGGGGGAATGACGCAGGTAAATCCTGTGGTGGCCGCAAATTTGGCGTCCAGATGTTGTATAAAAGTGCATCCGTATTGGCATTTGCCGTCGCGATGGGAGTTGTCGTGACACCACAGGAGGCCGCAGCGCAAAGCTATAGCTTCAGCAATGTGCGCGTCGAGGGCAACCAGAGGATCCAATCCTCCACCATTGTGGCCTATACCGGGCTGGAACGTGGGGAGACTGTCACTGCCGGACAGTTGAACGACGCCTATCAGCGGATCCTGGACAGCGGCGTGTTTGAGACCGTGGAGGTTGTGCCGCAGGGCAACACCCTCGTGATCAAGGTCACAGAGTTCCCGACGATCAACCGCATCAGCTTTGAGGGCAACCGCCGGATCAAGGATGACGCGCTGCTCGCGTTGATCGAATCGGCCCCGCGCCGCGTGTTCAACCCGACCGTGGCTGAACGCGATGCCTCCAATCTGGCCGAGGCCTATGGCGCGCAGGGGCGGCTTGCCTCGACCGTCACACCGCGCATCATCCGTCGCAGCGACAACCGCGTGGATCTGATCTTCGAAGTGTCCGAAGGCGACACCATCGAGGTCGAGCGCGTGTCGTTTGTCGGCAACCGTGTCTATTCGGACCGCCGTCTGCGCCGGGTTCTGGAAACCAAACAAGCAGGTCTGCTGCGGTCCTTCATCAACTCGGACACGCTGATCGAAGACCGTCTGGAATTCGACAAGCAAGTCCTGCGCGATTTCTACCTGTCTCGCGGCTACGTCGATGTGCGCGTGAACAGCACCAACGCCGAAGTCACCGAAGAGCGTGATGGCGTCTTCCTGGTGGTGGATATCACCGAAGGCCAGCAGTTCAAGTTCGGTGAGATCACAGTCACCAGCGAGATGTCAGAGGCCGATGCGGATGAGTTCCGGGCAGCGCTGCGGGTGAAGCCTGGTGTTGTCTATGCGCCCACCGTTCTGGAAAACGCAATTACGCGGCTGGAAACGCTTGGGATCCGCAAAGGGATCGATTTCCTGCGGGTTGAACCGCGGATCACCCGCAACGATCGGGATCTGACGCTGGATGTCGAATTCACGCTGACCCGCGGTCCGCGCGTCTTTGTGGAGCGGATCGATATCGAGGGGAATACCACCACGCTTGACCGCGTGATCCGTCAACAGTTCCGCACGGTCGAAGGCGATCCTTTCAATCCACGGGCAATCCGTGAAAGCGCAGAGCGCGTGCGCGCGCTTGGTTTCTTTGCCGCCGCAGATGTTGAGGTCCGCGAAGGCAGCAGCCCCAGCGAAGTGGTCGTCGACGTCGATGTCGAAGAACGCCCCACCGGATCGCTGAACCTGGGCGGTGCCTATTCCGTCAACGACGGGTTTGGCCTGACGCTCGGCCTCTCCGAGAACAACTTCTTGGGCCGCGGCCAGCGCCTATCGTTCAATATCTCCACCGCGCAGGATGCGGAGGAATACACGCTGGGCTTCACAGAACCTTATCTGCTGGGCCGTGATCTGCGGTTTGATCTGGATCTTGGCCTGTCGGAAACTGATTCCAGCTTTGCGCTCTATGACACCAAACGGGCGTTCTTCTCGCCTGCGCTGACCTTCGAGACCTCAGAGAACAGCCGCCTGCAGGTGCGCTATGGCTGGGACATGGACGAGATGATCAGCCGCGGCGATGACAGCAATGGCATTCCGCTTGCGGGGCCAGTGGTACGCAGTGAAATCGCTCAGGGCGCGCGCAATGCGTCCACGTTGGGCTTCACCTACACAGTGGACAGCCGGATCAACGGTTTGGACCCGAACCGCAGTTTCCTGGTGGAACTGGGCGCGGATTATGCCGGTCTTGGTGGCGACAGCGAATATCTGCGCAGCACCGCCAAAATCGTCGCTCAGCGGCGCATCTTCAACGAAGAAGTAACGCTGCGCGCCACCGTCGAAGCAGGTGCTTTCAGCTGGCAGGGTGATGGTTTCAGCCGGTCGATTGACCGTTTTGTTTTGTCGCCCAGCATTCTGCGTGGCTTTGAACCGGGCGGGATTGGCCCGCGGGATCAATCCTCCAATGGGGCTGGTGGCAACTACAACGACTTCTTGGGCGGCAACTACTACGCGGCGCTGCGTCTTGATGCCGAATTCCCACTTGGCCTGCCGGAGGAAATCGGTCTGCGTGGTGGCCTGTTCTACGATGTCGGCAACCTGTGGGGATTGGAAAACGCGGACACCGGCGCTGCTGGTGGGGCAATTGTCGGCCGCGGCGGATCCTATCGTCACGTGGTCGGGTTCTCGCTGCTCTGGACGACAGGGTTTGGCCCCTTGCGGTTCAACTTCTCCAAAGCGCTGAAGAAAGAGGACTTCGACCAGGAGCAGAACTTTGACCTCACGCTGCAGGCTCGGTTCTGACGCATATGATGCGGGCTGTGGATCCACGGCAGAGTGATCACGACAAGACGCTGGCCGCAGGGTTGGCGTCTTTCCTCCGTTGTGGGCTGTTGTCGGTTGCTTTGGTTGCGGCTGGGATTGCGGGACTAGCCACTGGAACCGCAGCACAGGCGCAGGGGCTGGCTCAGACGGGAGGCCAGACACAGGGTCAACCTGCGCAGATTCAGGCTGTACAAGGCCAGACTGTTCAGGCCCAGGCGGTGCAAGTCCAAAACACACAGGTTTCGAACACCCAGGTTCCGAATCCACAGGCCGCGCCGCTTGGTTTCGGCGTCGGAGAGAGCTTTCCGCTCGGCGCGCCGCAGACCGGATTGCTGACCATTCAATCCGACCGGCTTTATGCCGAAAGCGCGTTTGGCCGCCGTGTCGCCCGTGAACTGGAAGCCGAAGGCGCGGTTCTGACGGCTGAAAACCGCCGGATCGAGGCGCAGTTGCGCGCCGAAGAACTGGATCTGACGGAACGACGCGCCGATATGGACCCAGAGGCATTTCGCGCGCTGGCCAATGCGTTTGACGAAAAAGTGCAGGAAACCCGTCGCGATCAACAGCGCAAGCTGAACCAGATCAATCAGATGGGCGAAGCGGCACGGCGGGACTTCTTTGCCGCCTCGCTGCCCATTCTGCAGCAGATCATGCGCGAGTCGGGGGCTGGTGCCATTCTGGAGCACGCGACCGTATTCCTCAGCGCTGATGCCGCCGATGTCACGGATCTGGCAATCGCCCGCATCGACGAAGTACTGGGCGATGGGCTGCAAAACGACCCGTCCACCACGGACGAGTGATCGCGCGACCGCCTGCCGCTGCGCTTGCCCCAGACGCGGGCAGTTGCTAGGACAGGTTCAACAAACCACACTACGGGAAGCCCGCAATGACATCCGAGCTGAAGAGCGCCGACATTCATCTGATCCAGCGGATTTTGCCGCATCGCTATCCGTTTCTGCTGGTGGACAAGGTCGTGGAAATCGACGGCTACGCATCGGCCTGCGGGATCAAGAACGTCACCATGAACGAGCCGCATTTCCAGGGGCATTTCCCTGGCGCGCCGATTATGCCGGGCGTCACCATCGTCGAGGCGATGGCCCAGACCGCTGGCGTCATGCTGGGCGTTGGCATGGATATGATCGACTCTGATTTGTTGATCTATTTCATGAACATCGACAAATGTAAGTTCCGCCGCAAAGTGATCCCTGGCGATGTGCTGGAAATGCGCGTGGAAACCACCCGCGGCAAGCCGGGCGGCAAGATCTTCAAATTCAAAGGGGTGGCATCGGTCGACGGGGAGGTCGCGGCAGAAGCGGAGTTTTCTGCCATGGTTGATCTGCAAAAGGACTGACCAGATGACACAGATCCATCCCAGCGCGGTGATCGAAGACGGGGCCACCATCGGCGAGGGCTGCATCATCGGCCCGTTTTGCCTGGTCGGGCCGGATGTCGTGCTTGGCGCGCGGGTTGAGCTGAAATCCCATGTGGTGGTCACCGGTGACACCGAAATTGGCGCCGACACGGTGGTGTTTTCCTTCTCAGTCATCGGAGAAGTGCCGCAGGATCTGAAGTTCAACGGCGAGAAAAGCAAAACCATCATCGGCGAACGCAACCGGATCCGTGAACATGTGACCGTGAACGCGGGCACCGAAGGCGGCGGCGGCGTCACCCGTATTGGCAACGATGGTCTGTTTATGGCCGGCTGCCATGTGGCCCATGATGCGCAGATCGGCGACCGGGTGATTGTGGTCAACTCCGCAGCGGTGGCAGGCCACTGCGTGCTGGAGGATGATGTTATCATCGGCGGTCTGTCAGGCATCCATCAATGGGTGCGCATTGGCCGCGGCGCCATCATCGGTGCGGTGACCATGGTGACCAATGATGTCATTCCCTTTGGGCTGGTGCAGGCACCACGTGGTGAACTGGACGGGTTGAACCTCGTCGGGCTCAAACGGCGTGGGGTGCAACGGGCCGATATCACCGCTTTGCGCGCGGCCTTTCAGATGCTGGCGCAGGGAGAAGGCACCTTCCAGGAACGCGCGCGTCGTCTCGGTGTTGAATCTGACAGCGCCTATGTCCAGGAAATCGTGGACTTCATCACAGGCGAGAGCGATCGCTCTTTCCTGACGCCGGGGGGCTGATCTCATGTTGGCATTGATCGCAGGGCGCGGCGCTTTGCCCGCAGAAGTCGCCGCACGGCTGGCAGCCCGTCCCCTCGTCTGCGCGATGCAGGGCTCCGAGCCGGATCATATCGATCCTGAACTGACCTTTCGCTTGGAACATCTGGGCAGTTTCATCGCCCGGCTCACGGCCAGCGGTGTCACTGAAATCTGCCTCGCTGGTGCAGTTGGCCGTCCGCCCATCGATCCTCGCGAAATCGACGCCCAGACCATGCCGCTGGTGCCGGTGTTGCAGGCGGCGCTGACAGATGGCGATGACGGTGCGTTGCGTGCGATCATCGGATTGTTTGAACAGGCCGGTATGACGGTGCGCACCGCCCACGATGTGGCGCCCGATCTGTTGATGGGCGAAGGCGTCGTGAGCGACACCCAACCGGGCGAGATCGATCACGCGGATGCAGCACGTGGCAGTGCGGTTGTGGCCGCCATGAGCCAGGCCGACGTTGGCCAGTCCTGTGCCATCCGGCGGGGGCAGGCGATTGCGGTGGAGAACCTCTTTGGCACCGATTGGATGCTGCAGGCCCTGCAGGCCCGGCCAGATGGCACCGGCGGGCTGCTGTTCAAAGCGCCCAAAGCGGGTCAGGACCGCCGCGCAGATCTGCCCACAATCGGCCCACAGACGGTCGAACTCGCAGCCGCGGCTGGTCTGTCGGGGATCGTGCTGGAGGCCGGTGGCGTCATTGTGCTGGATCAGGACGAGGTGATCGCAGCCTGCAACCGGCACGGCCTGTTCCTCTGGCTGCGTCCAGCTGGATGAGTTTGCGGGTCTTTATCCTTGCCGGGGAGCCCTCGGGCGACCGGCTGGGTGGGGCCCTGATGGCAGGGCTGCGCCACTTGCGTCCAGACGTTGAATTCCAGGGCATTGGCGGCAGCGCGATGGCAGAGCAGGGGCTGCACTCCCGCTTTGATATGTCGGAACTGTCGGTGATGGGCCTCGCGGAGGTGCTGCCAAAGTATCGGCATCTGAAACAGCGGATCCGGGAAACCGCGGATGCGGTGCTGGCCTATCAACCCGATGTGCTGATCACCATCGACAGTCCCGATTTCTGCCTGCGCGTGGCCGCTTTGGTCAAAGAGGCGAGCGCTTTGCGCACTGTTCACTATGTCGCCCCGTCCGTGTGGGCCTGGCGGCCGAAACGGGCGCAGAAAATGGCGCGGGTGATTGATCATGTGCTGGCGCTGCTGCCGTTTGAGCCGCCCTATATGGAAGCGGCAGGCATGCAGTGTGACTTCGTCGGCCATCCCGTTGTGGCCGAACCCAAAGCCACAGAGGCCGAGATCGCTGCATTCCGCGAAGCCTATGATCTGGGGCAGGCGCCCTGTTTGCTGGCCCTGCCGGGGTCACGACGCTCCGAGGTCAACCGGTTGGCGCCGGTGTTTGGTGCCGCGTTGCGCCGGTTCCAGCAGACCCATGCAGAATACCGTGTTGTGGTGCCGGCGGCCGGGCCGGTGGCCGATCTGGTGCGCCATCACCTGTCCGATTGGACAGATACGGCCATTGTGATCGACCCGAATACGCTCGGTCCAGAGCAGGCCAAAGCCCACAAACGTGCGGCCTTTGCGACTGCGGATCTGGCTCTTGCGGCCTCTGGTACGGTCTCGCTCGAACTTGCGGCAAGCCGCACCCCGATGGTGATTGCTTATAAATTTCAGTGGCTCACATGGCAGATCATGCGCCGTATGGCGCTGATCGATACGGTGACACTGGTCAACCTTGTCAGCGATACCCGTGTTGTGCCCGAATGTCTGGGCCCAGACTGTACCCCGGATCGCATCGCTGCGGCGCTGATGCAGGTTCTGGCGGACCCAACCGCGCAGGCCGATGCGATGGCAACAACGATGGACCGATTGGGTGAGGGCGGGGACGCCCCAGGTTTGCGTGCCGCCCGCGCCGTTCTGGACCGCCTGCCGCAGCGTTGAGCGGATTCGGCCTGATCCCGACAATTCTATGGGGCTGCCTGATATCTGGTGGTGGACCTATTTCACCCCGCCATATTTGGTGGTTTCGGCGCAAATCTGGAAACAAATTGGTAAATTTTTGAGATGGCGCGGGGCAAAACCCTGATCAAAGTGTTAACGCCCCGAGCTGCGGTGACTCGGGGCGTTAACCTCATTTTAGGAAACGGCAGAGGCCAATCACCAGATCAGTGGCCTCTCCAGATCCAGCCACCACCAAAGATACGGCTGCCTTCGCCAGCGTAGAACACACAAGCCTGACCGGGAGAGATGCCTTCCTCCGGTGTCAGCAGCTCCACTTCTGCTTCGGTGTCGGAAATCGGGCGAATGATTGCCTCGCGCGGGGGACGGGTAGAGCGGACTTTTACCTTCAGATGCCATTCTGGCTGGCTGGTGAATGGCTGGTCGCCAAGCCAGTTGATCTCGCGCACCGGTATTGTCCGGGTTGCCAGCATTTCTTTTGGCCCGACAACAACTTGCTTGCTGTCCACATCCAGTTTCACAACATAAAGCGGCTCGCTCAGCCCACCGATCCCCAGACCACGGCGTTGACCGATGGTGTAGTGAATCACCCCGTTGTGCTGGCCCAGAACGCGACCATCTGCATGGACGATCTCGCCCGGTTCCGCCGCACCAGGGCGCAGTTTCTCGATGACGCTGGCATAATCGCCGTTGGGCACAAAACAGATGTCCTGGCTGTCGGGTTTATCGGCCACCGCCAGACCATATTGCGCCGCCATGTCGCGGGTTGCATCCTTGGACGGCAGATGGCCAAGCGGGAAACGCAGAAAATCCAGCTGCTCCGGAGTGGTTGAGAACAAGAAATAGCTCTGATCGCGGTTGGCATCCTCAGCCGAGTGCAATTCCGGTCCATGTTCGCCCATCATCCGCTGGATATAGTGACCAGTGGCCATGCAGTCGGCCTCCAGATCCTTGGCCGTTTCCAGCAGATCCTTGAATTTCACCCGCTCGTTGCAGCGAATGCAGGGCACTGGTGTTGCGCCAGCAAGATAGCTGTCGGCAAACTCATCAATGACCGCATCCTTAAAAATGTTCTCATAATCCAGAACATAATGGGGAAATCCGCGTTCCTCCGCGACTCGCCGTGCATCGTGGATATCGATCCCAGCACAGCAGGCGCCCTTTTTCGCAAGCGCTGCACCATGGTCATAAAGCTGCAGCGTCACACCCACCACATCATAGCCCTGATCGGCCAAATATGCTGCAACAACAGAGCTATCGACGCCGCCGGACATGGCAACAACCACCCGCGTTTCAGACGGGGGTTTGGCAAAACCGAGCGAATTGAGCTGGGACATAGCATCCTGCGCCATCAGGCACTCCTCGAGGTGGGGGGAACAGACCTGGCAGAATATAGGAAAATCCTAACGATCCTCAAGGGGTATGCTTCACGGCTCTTTAATTGGTTCGGGTGAGACTGGAGGCGGACCAATTCACGGCTCCAGACGAAGGAAACGGCGATGTTCTTGAAAAAAGTTGATGGGCCACGTGCGGTGACCTTGCCGGATGGCACGGTGATGACCCGCGCCGATCTGCCGCCAGAGACCACGCGCCGCTGGGTTGCCTCGCGCAAGGCTGCGGTGGTGCGCGGTGTGCTCTATGGGTTGATTCCCCAAACCGAGGCGATGCGCCGCTATGGGCTCAGCGAGGAAGAGTTCCGCAGCTGGGTTTCAGCGGTGGCCGACCATGGTGAAGACGCCTTGAAAGCGACCCGTTTGAAAGACTATCGCAAACAATAATACGAAAAATTGAATTTCACTTGAGCTAGATGCGCAAATTAACCATCATGGTAACGGGCCGTTAACTTTTATCCCGCATGGTTAATCCAACCTGAGGGAAACAGTGTACAGGCGGAGAAAATAATATGCGCATTCTTCTTGTTGAGGATGATCCGACAACAGCAAAGAGCATTGAGTTGATGCTGACTCATGCCAACCTCAACGTGTATTCAACCGACCTTGGTGAAGAGGGCATCGACCTCGCCAAGCTGTATGATTACGATCTGATCCTGCTGGATCTGGGTCTGCCAGACATGAACGGTCACGAGGTGCTGCGCCAGCTGCGTATGGCCCGGATCGAAACACCGATCCTGATCCTGTCTGGTGCAGATGACACCGACAACAAGATCAAAGGTTTTGGTTTCGGCGCGGATGATTACCTGACCAAACCGTTCCACCGCGAGGAGCTGGTGGCGCGTATCCACGCGATCATTCGCCGCTCCAAAGGGCACTCGCAGTCGATCATCAACACCGGCAAGATTTCGGTTAACCTTGATGCCAAAACCGTCGAAGTCGGCGGCAAGGCGGTCCATCTGACCGGCAAGGAATACCAGATGCTGGAACTGCTGAGCCTGCGTAAGGGCACCACCTTGACCAAGGAAATGTTCCTGAACCACCTCTATGGCGGCATGGATGAACCCGAACTGAAAATCATTGATGTGTTCATCTGCAAGCTGCGCAAGAAGCTCAGCACAGCCACAGGTGGTGATAACTATATCGAAACGGTCTGGGGCCGCGGCTACGTGCTGCGTGATCCGCAGGATGACCAGATGGGTGGCGATCACCGTATGGCGGTCGGGGCCTGATACGGCCCCACGCTGGTCCGCCCTTCCATCACCTCCCCAAGACATGACCTCTGATAAATCCCGCTTCGGCGGGATTTGTTGTTTTTACGGCCCATAAGAAATCCGAAAGCTTCTGGACCTGCTGCTGTCTGCGCCCTATCACCTAGTCAAAGACAAGAAGAAGGCGACGCCCATGACCCAGCCTGGTGATTTCGACCCGACATCCCTGACCCTCGACGACGCGCGCCGCCTGTTCGAACAGCTGCAGGAAGACCTGCGCCTGGCCGATCTGGCCTATCACCAAAATGATGCGCCAGAGATCAGCGATGCGGAATATGACGCAAAGAAGCGTCAGTATCGGGCGCTTGCGGACAATTTTGCGCCGCTGGCCGCCGAGGCAACGCAGCTAAACAGCGTGGGCGCGCCCGCTGCGGCGGGATTTGGCAAGATCACCCATGCCATCCGGATGATGTCGCTGGGCAATGCGTTTGACGACGGCGATGTGGTCGATTTTGACAAAGGGCTGCGCAAATATCTGGGGCTTGGTGCCACTGCGCCGCTGGCCTACACCGCCGAGCCGAAAATTGATGGCCTGTCGCTATCGCTGCGCTACGAAAACGGCATCCTGAAACATGCCGCCACCCGTGGTGACGGCGAAACCGGGGAGAATGTCACCGCAAACGCCCGCACGATTGCTGACATCCCGCAGGAAATTGCCAACGCCCCGGCGGTGCTGGAGGTGCGCGGCGAAGTCTATATGAGCCACAGCGATTTCGAGGCGCTCAACCAGCGTCACGCCGCGCAAGGGGGCAAGACATTTGCCAATCCGCGCAATGCGGCGGCGGGGTCCTTGCGGCAGTTGGATCCCGAAATCACCCGCGCGCGGCCTTTGCGCTTTTTCGCCTACAGCTGGGGTGAACTGAGCGAGGCCCTGGCGTCGACGCAATTTGCAGCACTGCAAAGACTGCGCGACATGGGTTTTCAGACCAACCCGCTGACACAGCATTGCGAAACACTGCCTGAGCTGATCGCGCATTACCGCAAGATCGAAGAGCAGCGCGCCACGCTGGGTTACGATATCGACGGCGTTGTCTACAAAGTGGACAGCTTGGATCTGCAGGCGCGGCTTGGCTTCCGCTCCACCACGCCACGCTGGGCCATTGCGCATAAATTTCCCGCGGAGCTGGCCTGGACCCGGCTGGAGGGCATCGACATCCAGGTGGGCCGCACCGGCGCGCTGAGCCCGGTTGCGCGGTTGCACCCGGTGACTGTGGGTGGCGTTGTTGTGTCCAATGCCACGCTGCACAACGAAGACTACATCGTCGGTCTGGACTCCAAAGGCGAGGAGATCCGCGGCGGCAAAGACATCCGCATCGGGGATTGGGTGCAGGTTTACCGCGCTGGGGATGTGATCCCAAAAATCGCCGATGTCGATCTGTCCAAACGGCCAGACGACAGCACGCTCTACACTTTTCCCACCCACTGTCCGGAATGCGACAGCCTGGCGGTCCGCGAAGAGGGCGACGCCGTGCGCCGGTGCACTGGCGGGTTGATTTGCCCGGCACAGGCTGTTGAAAAGCTGAAACATTTTGTCTCGCGCAAGGCCTTTGACATTGATGGTCTCGGCGCCAAACAGATCGAAATGTTCTACAACGATCCGACGCTGCCCATCAAAACGCCGGCTGATATCTTTACCCTGCAGACGCGCGATGGTGCGACTTTGGCACGCCTGAAAAACCGTGAAGGCTGGGGGGATACGTCGGCCAATAATCTCTTCGCGGCGATTGACGCCAAACGCACTATCCCGCTCGCACGACTGATTTTCGGGCTTGGCATCCGCCATGTCGGCGAAGTTGGAGCCCGTGATCTGGCGCTGCACTATCTCGATTGGGACGTGATAGCCCGCGCGGTTGATGCCGCGCGCCCCGCCGCGCTGGCCCATCGCGCTGCGGACGAGGCCGAAGACGCCGAGCGCATTGCCGCCGCGCAGGCCGGGCGTCGCGCACGTATCAAAGAAGTGCGGGACAAGGCGATTGCCACCTATGCGGTTGACGATCAGGCGCGATCAGCCTGGGAGGATTTGACCGGAATCGACGGCATTGGCGCGACACTGGGCCTGTCCTTGTCGGATGCTTTTGCCAACCCGGATGAACGTGGCGCCATTGATGCGCTGCGGGCCCATCTCACCACTCTGCCGCCCGAGGTGCCGACACAGAGCAGCCCCGTTGCGGGCAAAACCGTGGTCTTTACTGGCACGCTGGAGAAATTGACCCGCGCAGAGGCCAAGGCCCGAGCGGAATCGCTGGGGGCCAAAGTCGCAGGATCCGTGTCGAAGAAAACCGATATTCTGGTGGCGGGTCCGGGTGCAGGATCAAAGGAACAAAAGGCGCGCGATCTCGGCATTCAGATCGTGGACGAGGATGGTTGGCTGGCCATGATCGAGGGCGCATGAGCGGCAGACCAGAAGTTCTGTTCCCGCTGTTTGCGGGCATTGACACCCTGCAAGGCGTGGGGCCCAAGACGGCGCAGCACTTCGCTCAGCTCGCCATAGAGTCGCCCCGCGACCTGTTGTATTCATTACCTTATTCAGTGGTGGACCGCAGGCGTCGCAGCACCATCCAGGGCCTGAATTTTCCGGTTGTGGCCACGGTCGAAGTGACGGTTGGCAGCCACAAACCCGCGCGCAACAAAGGCGGCGCCTATCGCATCAACGTGGAGGATGCGGAGACGGCGTTTCAGCTGGTGTTTTTCCACGGGCGCAGCCGCTATCTGGAGGCGCAGCTGCCCGAGGGATCGCGCCGTGTTGTCTCCGGCAAGTTGGAGCTGTTTGATGGTCTGGCGCAGATGGTGCACCCTGATTACATGGTGGCGCTTGCAGATGCCGATGATATTCCGGATTTCGAGCCCGTATACCATCTGACCCACGGTGTGTCGCAGAAAACCATGTTCAAAGCGGCGCGGAGCGCGTTGGACCGGTTGCCACACTTGCCGGAATGGATTGATCCCTCGCAGGTGGCCAAAGACAGCTGGCCCAGTTGGCAGGACGCGCTGATGGCCGCGCATCAGCCGCAGGGGCTTGATGATATGATGGCGGAGGCCCCGCATCGTCAGCGGCTGGCCTATGACGAGTTGTTTGCCCATCAGCTGACCCTGGCTTTGGCGCGCCAGCAGGATCGGGCGCTGCCCGGGCGGGTGTCCACGGCGACCGGGGCGTTGCAATCGCGGGTGCTGGCGGCTTTGCCCTATCGGCCCACGGGTGCGCAGGGCCGCGCCATCGAAGAAATCAGCGCAGATATGGCCCGGCCGCTGCGGATGAACCGTCTGCTGCAGGGCGATGTGGGGGCAGGCAAAACGCTGGTCGCTTTTATGGCCTTGTTGATCGCGGTCGAAGCAGGCGGGCAGGGCGTGATGATGGCGCCCACGGAAATCCTGGCCCACCAGCACCTGGAGGCGCTGCAACCTTTGGCCGAAACCGCAGGTGTGGTGCTGGAAATTCTGACCGGTCGGGACAAGGGGCGCGAGCGCAAGGCAAAATGCGCCGCGCTTGCCCGGGGCGATATTCATATTCTGGTGGGCACCCATGCGGTGTTCCAGGCGGATGTGGAGTTTTCGGATCTGCGTCTGGCCATCGTCGATGAACAGCACCGCTTTGGCGTGCGCCAACGCATGGAGCTTGCAGAGAAGGGCAAGGGTGCCGATGTGCTGGTGATGACGGCCACGCCCATCCCGCGCTCTTTGGCGCTGACGCAATATGGCGACATGGATGTCTCGATCCTGGATGAAAAACCGCCGGGCCGCCAACCGGTAAAGACCGCGGTGATCAGCACAGAACGGATGGACGAGGTGGTCAGCCATCTCCGTCGTGCGATTGACGAGGGCCGCCAATGCTATTGGGTTTGCCCGTTGGTCGAAGAATCCGAGGTCATGGATCTGACCGCTGCAGAAGAGCGGTTCAAACGGCTGCGCGCCACCTTGGGCGACGATGTGGTGGGGCTGGTGCACGGCCAGATGCCCCCAAGCGAAAAAGATGCCGCCATGGCGGCGTTTCAGGCAGGCCAGACCAAAGTGCTGGTGGCCACAACGGTGATCGAAGTGGGCGTCAACGTGCCCAATGCTTCGATCATGGTGATTGAGCGGGCGGAGATTTTTGGTCTGGCGCAATTGCACCAGCTGCGCGGGCGTGTTGGCCGTGGCAGCGCGGCGTCGACCTGTTTGCTGCTCTACCAATCGCCGCTGAGCAAAGGCGGACAGAAACGGCTGGAAATTTTGCGCGAGACCGAAGATGGCTTTCGGATTGCCGAAACCGATCTGGAGATGCGCGGCGCGGGGGATGTGATCGGCACCGCGCAATCCGGCTTGCCGCGGTTTCGCATTGCCGATCTCGAACGCCAAGCAGGTCTGATGGCGATTGCACAAAGTGATGCGCGCGCCTTGTTGACCACCGATCCTGATCTGTCCAGCCCACGTGGGCAGGCCGCTCGGGTGCTGTTGTGGCTGATGAAGCAGGACCAGGCGATCCGTTTGATTTCCGTGGGTTGACCCGCTGTTTTGCCGCGCGATGAACGCGGCTGTTGCGCTGCTGTGATCGCCTTTGATCCCTGGGCGCAGGCCTTGGTTGTTCTCATGTTCTCACCTGTTCGCAAAATGTTCTCATAAAGTTCTTTACTTGATCACGGAATCATGAGAACAAAGGAGCAACACAAACGCCGGAGAGCGACAGCACGATAGACAGGAGGCCACCGCCATGATGACCCAGATCAAGACAACTGTTCAGAATGCCAATTCGACTTTGCTGCAGGACGCAATCGGTGTTGCAGCCTTGGGCGTGATGCTGTTTGCAGGGTTGCACCTGCCTGGGCTGTTCTGATCGCCCGCTCGCGGTTTTGATCTGCGGTATCCTCGTCAGATCGTCCCCTCGCCATATTCTCGCCGCCCCTCTGCTGAGGCGGCGACAGATGTTACAGATTTCCTGATTGCACTCTTTATGCCGATTGGCACCACTACATGTCCCAACTCACCGGATCTGATCGCCTGTCAGTGACGGTTGGCCTGCCTCAGGCCGCAATGGTGCCCATCGGGTCCCGCATAAGAGCGCTTGCCTGCCGCCGCTGACCATCGTGTTGGCGGCGGTTTTTTCATTTTGGCCACATCTGGCGGAAACAGTTGAAAACCGGAACGCGCAGGGCAGGGGCCAAAGATCCCAACCCCGTTGAACCCATGGCTGGCCCAATGCATCAGATGAACCCCAACGGGCAAACATCACGCGCCGCAGCATGGGGCCTGAAGCAAGACGGAAAAATGTCAGGGTACGTTTACGCGCAGGTCTGGCTTTGATGCTCGCGCAGCCCTTCCAGCGTGGCATCCATCGCCAACATGATCGAGGCATGGCGGTTCTTGAAATCGCGGGCCGGGATCAGAACCTCAAACCCGTCGAATGGCGCATCGGGCACGGGTGCTTCTTCGGTCAGCATGGCTTTCAACTGCTGGCGGCCAATCTCGACCTGCTCCAGCGTGCAGCCGATGATCACCTCACCCACCACAGCCGCTGCTGCCTGACCCAGAGCGCAGGCCTTCACATCCTGGCCATAGCCGGTGATCACACCAGCCTCGATGTTCAGATCAACAGTCACGGTTGAACCGCAGAGCGGAGAGCGCTTCTTCACCGTGATCGATGGCGCCTCCAGCCGGTCCAGATGGGGAATATCCGCGGCCAATGCGAGAATGCGCGCGGAATAGAGTTTGATCAGATCCGTTTCACCCGACATGCTGCGTCCTTGGTCTTTCCCTTGCTGGCCGTTCCTCATACATAGGGGCGGAGTTCGCAGATGCAAAAGGTTTTTCCCATGTCGTTTGATCCTCATAGCCTGAAATTTGATGCGGCCGGGCTGGTGCCCTGCATTGCGCAGGACGAAGACACTGGTGAAGTGTTGATGATGGCCTGGATGAATGCCGCAGCGGTGCAGAAAACGCTGGAAACCGGCAAGGTCACATATTGGTCGCGCTCGCGCCAATCCTTTTGGGTCAAAGGCGAAAGCTCGGGTCACGTACAGGCTTTGGTGGATTTGCGGGTCGATTGTGACCGCGATGCGCTTTTGGCCGTGGTGCGCCAGACTGGCCCGGCCTGCCACACCAATCGCCGCAGCTGTTTTTACACGGCGATCCGCGATGGCGAAGAGGTCGAGCTGATGGAGCCGATGGTCTGAGCCAGCGTTGCCGTAAAGCGCGCGGAAACGCAGCCTTTTGCGGCCTACACAGGGATCTACACAGGGGCCTGTTCTAGGCCGACCATGGCGCGGATGTCTTGCGGCTGCGCGCCATCCTCGCGGTATTTGGCAATGGCACGGGCGTCGTCGCGTTTGGCAAGGCGTTTGCCCTGTTCGTCGCGGATCAGCCCGTGGTGATGGTAAACAGGCGTCGGCAGGTCCAGCAGCGCCTGCAACAGCACGTGGATCTGCGTGGCCTCAAACAGATCGGCACCGCGCACCACATGGGTGATGTCCTGATCGGCGTCATCCACCACCACCGACAGGTGATAGGCGCTGCCCATGCCGCGGCGCACCAGAATGATGTCACCAACCGCTTGGATCAGATGATCGGGATACAGCGGATGTGTTCCGCCATGGCTCTCCCCGGTTTCATCGAAGTGGCGCAGGGAGGCGGCCCTGACGGCTTTTGCCATATTCAACCGGATCACATCCTGCGGTCCTGCGTCAGCCATTGATCGGCTGCGGCAGCTGCCCGGATAGATACGCCCGTCCGGGCCAAATTGTGGCACGCCTTCCTGCGGGGCCCCGGCGGCAGCCTCAATATCGCGGCGATTGCAGCAACAGGGGTAGGTCAGGCCCATGGCGGTCAGCTGCGCCAGCGCGCTGCGATACCGCGGCAGCCGATCAGACTGCCGCATCACAGGATCAGGCCAGCGGAGACCCAGCCAGGCAAGGTCGTCATAAATCTGTTGTTCCCATTGCAACCTGGCGCGCGAGCGGTCGATATCCTCGATCCGCAATAGAAAACGGCCCTGCGCCGCACGTGCCATATCCGCAGCCAACAGCGCAGAGTAAGCATGCCCAAGATGCAGTGGACCGGTCGGGGAAGGCGCGAAACGAGTGGTGAATGTCACGCTTTCTCAATCACATAGACAGTGGACTTCAAGCTCTTTCCAGGCAGGTGATCACCGTGTTCCTGAAACAGCAACCGCGCGGCCCCAACATCGATCCATTCGGTCAGTTTGCTGGTATAGGCAGGATCGGCCAGAGTGTGATCATTGTAGGAAAACACAAACAACCCATCTTTTGGCAAGGCGTGCAGGATCATGTCGAACACCGTAGGTGGCGCAGCCCCGGTGCCCAGCACGCCGCAGCCGCTGATCTGGTGATAGCGACCTTTGGGGATCGGGGCGGGATCGCTGACCTCAATTGGAATGATCGTGCGATAGGCGCCTTTGGCCTCGGCCTGGGCGCGCATGTCGGGCGAGGGTTCCATCCCATCGACCACATCAAACCCATGGTGTCGCAACGCCAGACCAGACAGGCCAGTGCCGCAGCCAAAATCGAGGATGGGATCCTGCTTGCTGCGGGCAAAGCGCTCCCAAGCGGCGGCGATGCGGCCAGGTGTGGCGTAGCCATTGCCGGAGACTTCGCTGTCATAGGATGCGGCCCAGTCATTATAGAGATCCAGGGTCGCTTCAGGCGTTTCAAGGGCATAGGCCTTGTCGAGAAAGGTTTTGCTCATGCCACCAGCTTAGGCGCTGGCAGCAGGGGGCGTCTAGGGAAACTTCGCGATCCAGTCCGTCCAGGCGGCCTTGGCCCGGTCGGTATAGGCTTTGTACCGGTCTTTACGGCCGCGACGCCCGCCTTTCAGACCATCAACAGGCTGGAACAGGCCAAAGTTCACATTCATCGGCTGGAAGGTCTTGGCCTCTGCGCCGCCGGTGATGTGGTGGATCAGCGCGCCCATGGCGCTGTCCTGCGGCACGACGGGTAGGGTTTTGCCCAGAATTTCCGCCGCTGCCAGACGCCCGGCGAGCAATCCCATGGCCGCGCTTTCCACATAACCTTCGACGCCGGTGATCTGCCCGGCAAACCGTATGTGCGGTTTGCTTTTCAGCCGCATCTCATGATCCAGCAATGTCGGCGAGTTCAGGAACGTGTTGCGGTGAATGCCGCCAAGGCGCGCAAAGCTGGCGTTTTCCAGCCCCGGGATCATCCGCAGCACCTCGGTCTGGGCGCCATATTTCATCTTGGTCTGGAAGCCGACGATATTGAACAGCGTGCCCAGAGCGTTGTCGCGTCGCAATTGCACCACCGCCCAGGCTTTTTCCTCCGGTTTATGGGGGGTTGTCAGCCCAACCGGTTTCATTGGCCCATGGCGCAGGGTCTCGCGGCCACGCTCTGCCATCACTTCGATCGGCAGGCAGCCATCAAAATAGCCAGCGGTTTCGCCTTCGTGGAATTCGGTCTTCTCTGCCGCCAGCAGCGCATCGATGAATGCTTCATATTGCGCTTTGGTCATCGGGCAGTTGAGGTAGGCGGTGCGTTCTTCCTCTGTTTCGCCCTTGTCATAGCGCGACTGCATCCAGGCCTGAGACATATCAATGCTGTCGGCGTAGATGATCGGCGCAATCGCGTCAAAAAACGCCAAGGCCTCCGCCCCGGTTTCGGCCTGGATGGCCTGTCCCAGCGCAGGCGATGTCAGGGGGCCCGTGGCAAAAATCCAATGGCCGTCCTGCGGCAGAGTGGTGATTTCTTCGTAAGACACGGTGACATTCGGCAGCGCCTTCAGCCGTGCTGTGACCGTTTCGGCAAAGGGCTCGCGGTCAACCGCCAGTGCGCCGCCAGCGGGCAGGCGGTGCTGATCGGCCGTTGTCATGATCAGCCCATTGGCCGCGCGCATCTCCCAATGCAGCAAGCCAACGGCGTTTTGTTCATCATCATCCGAGCGGAAGGAGTTGGAACACACCATCTCCCCAAGATTGCCGGTCTGATGCGCAAAGGTCTCCACCTGGGGCCGCATTTCATGCAGCACCACATCCACACCCATATGAGCCGCCTGCCAGGCAGCCTCCGAACCGGCCATGCCGCCGCCAACGATATGCAAAGTCTGTGTCATGCAGCGCCACATAGGGCAGTGACGGCCCCGGCGCAACATAGGCGGCGCGGCGGTAGGTCAGATTTCCTGCAAAAGCGGCTGTTGGCCGTGCCGGCCGGGACTGCAAATGGGGCGGGGCCGCAAAGGGGAAAGGGCCGCAAAGGGGACTGTGCCGCAAAGGGGACGGAGCACAGTTTCATTGTGTTCGTTGTGCGCGGCCTGCTTGTTCACTGGGTGAAGTCGGTATGGATGCAGTCGGCATGGGCGCAGTCAGATCGTGCGCAGAACAACTGTCAGATGGCACTCGCGCTCTTGGGCGCGAGGTTTCGGGTCTGTGTTGGATGGGGCGATTGGGGTCGCTGGGGAACTGTCGACCGGAGGAGAGATCCGGCTGGAGGGACGGTCCGCATCAGCGACCCTAATTGTGACAGGATTTTAGACAATTTGTCATAATTCCCGCCCAATCTTTGCCATGTTCTTGCCTTTATTGAAAGGCTCAACATGGAAACAATACGTGCCAATTGGTAAACAAAGATTAAAATTCTTTGCAAGTTTTCGACAAAACGCGAAAAATCTCGCACAGCCGACCCCTGCGGCTGTCGCAGGGCGCAGGATTTGCTGCCGGGCTGAGGGAAAAGTCGCGACACCTCTGTCTCAGAACGTGAACGAGGCTGAGCCGCAGGTTCAGATCAACGGCCCCAGGTCAACAGGTTCAGATCAACAGGTCGTTACCGATGTGGGATTACTGATCTGCCCAATCCGGTTTGCGTTTTTCCAAAAACGCATCAATGCCTTCGACGGTATCCCGCAGCATCAGGTTTTCGACCATCACAGATCCGGTGTGTGCGTAGGCCTCTGCCAGCGGTCGCTCCAGCTGTTCGTAAAATGCGCGTTTGCCGATCCGCACCGCAGCGCCTAGTTTGCTGGCCACCGTTTCTGCCAGTTCCCGCGTCCGCGATTCCAGCGCGTTGGCTGGGACAGCGTGGTTGATCAGCCCCAGCTCTTCGGCGCGTGGCGCCGTGATAAACTGGCCGGTGGTCAGCATCTCAAACGCCTGCTTGCGGCCGATATTGCGGCTGAGCGCGACCATGGGCGTGGAACAAAACAGTCCGATGTTGACGCCGTTCACGCCAAATCGGGTGTCTTCTGCGGCCACAGCCATATCGCAAGAGGCCACCAGCTGGCATCCCGCCGCTGTAGCAATGCCATGCACCTGGGCGATCACTGGCTGCGGGATCTGCTGCAGCCCCAGCATAACCTCGGTGCAGCGCGCAAACAGATCGGCGAAATAGGCCGCGCCGCCATCTTCGGCCTGCCGCCCGGCGGTCATCTCGCGCAGGTCATGGCCCGCACAAAACGCCTTGCCGCGCCCTGCAAGGATCACCACGCGGGTGTCAGGGTCGGATTTCAGGGCCTCAATCTCGCTGTGTAACGCCGCCAGCATGTCATCCGACAGGGCATTCAGCCGCTCGGGTGCATTCAGATGCAGGGTCGCGATGCCCGCACTGTCGTGACGTTCCAAAATTGCCATCTTGTGTCCTCCGCGCAATTGCGGCCAACGTTAGAGGAAGTCTGTATGAATTGGGAAGGAAAACCATGGGTCTGGCGTTTGATGCCGCAGGGTTGGGGGACTACCTGCATGAGGTGTTTGCCGAGGTGGCAAATGATTTTGTCATAGAGCGGCTGGATGAAGACGGCATCACCATGCGGCTTGTGGTGGATGATCGCCACCTGCGTCCCGGCGGCACCATTTCCGGCCCGTCGATGTTTGCGCTGGCTGATGTGGCCGTCTACGCGCTGGTCCTGTCCCGGGTCGGGCGCGAGGCGCTTGCGGTCACCACCAATGCGTCCTTTGATTTCATGCGCAAACCGGCTGGAGGCACGCCTTTAATTGCGGAAGGTAAATTGTTGAAATTAGGTCGACAATTGGCTGTGGGGGACGTGCTGATCTATTCGAAGGGGGATCCCAGACCAGTCGCCAGATCGACCATGACTTATGCGATCCCGCCCAAGAAAGCGTCGAGCCCCTAGCGCGCAGGTGCCTCGCAGGCCGTTGCCAGGGGTTGGCCGACCTTGACCAGTGTTTCGCGGCCCATGGCGCTGTTGCTCAAAAGATCCTCGGCAAATTGGATCTTGCCGGGTTCAAACACCACGACGACCGTGGAGCCGCCGAATTTGAAATAGCCCTTTTCCTGCATCTTCTCCACCGCGCCCTGCGTGGTGGTGTTGATGATGGAGCCCACGCCAAAAGCGCCAACCTCCACAAAGGCATAGCCGCCGATCATGTCGTTTTCGACCAGGGTCCAGCTGCGTTTGTTTTCGCCAAACACATCTGGTCCCGCGCCCAATGCGATGGGGTTGACCGAATGCAGCGCGCCGGGCAGGTCCTGCGCCGCGGTGATGCGGCCCGAGGCGGGAAAATGGTAGCGGTGGTAATCCGCCGGGCAGAGCCGAACAATCGCCAAGGCCCCACCGATGAACCGCTCTGCCAGGTTAGGCAGCATGGTGCGGATGGACATCGGGTGACCTTTGACCGGGACAAAGACATCTTCGCTGAGTTCTGGAAATACCAGAACCCGACCGTCCGCCGGGCTGACAATCTGCTGCGGATCCGCGTCAAAAGGTCGGGCCTCGGGGCGCAGGTTGCGGGCGAAGAAGTCGTTGAAACTGTTATATAAATCAGTGGGTTGTGTTGCCTCGCTCATGTCGATTGACAGCTGCTCAACCACCGCGCTGATCTTGCCCCGCGACAGGCGGGAGTCAAACCACGTGCCCATCAACCGGCTGACCAGCGAAGAGCGGAACAGCAGCTTTTCCACTGGTTTGGCACTGGCGTTCTGATAGGCCCAGCGGATCCACTTTTCACCCAGAACCACCTCTTCAAAGGTCTCTCCGGTCTCACGGTCAACAACAAGGATCGGATCGCGCTGCATTGTGGGTCTGCCAGGTTTGTTTCGCTCCCGTCGCGCCTAGCAAAGACTGGCAGTCAGGCCAAGGGGGATTGGCGCGCAACGTCAGGGCCGGGACCGTCCAAGGGGCAGGAGTGACCATCAAGCCAAAGAAAAAGGGGGCCGAAGCCCCCTGATGTCGGTTCCTTACGGGAACAGTTTTCTCACATAATTGGGCAGGGCGAATGCCGCCTTGTGGACCTCTGGGTTGTAGTATCCGGTCTCAATCCCGGCTGCGGCAAAGCGCGCTTGCAGATCGTCCAATGCGACGTTGCGGGCCTTATCCGAATGGCTGCCCCAGCCAAAGGCCATTGGCCCGCCCGCATAGGTCGGCACTGAGGCCAGATAGCAGGAGGCATCCGCAAACAACGCCTGGAACGCGCGCAACGTGCCGGTCAGCTCATCCCCCTGCATGAAGGGCACGCCATTTTGCGTCACGATGATACCATCCTCAGACAGCGCGCGCGCCGCATGGCCATAGAAGGTGTCGGTGAACAGCACTTCGCCCGGGCCAATCGGGTCGGTGGAATCAACGATGATCACGTCAAATGTGTCGGTGTTCTCTTTCATGAAGAGCGCACCATCGTTGATCACCAGGTTGAGGCGGGGATCATCAAAGGCGCCGTCGCTGAGCATCGGCAGATACTCTTTGGAGAAATCCACCACGCCTGCGTCGATCTCCACCATGGTGACATGGTCGACCGACGTGTGGCGCAGCGCCTCGCGGGCCATGCCGCCGTCGCCGCCACCGATGATCAACACACGTTTTGCGTTGCCATGGGCCAGGATCGGCACATGGGTCAGCATTTCGTGGTAGATAAAGTTGTCGCCTTCGGTGGTCTGCACCACGTCATCCAGCGTCAGGATGCGGCCGAACTGACCGTTCTGGAACACTTTGAGGCGCTGATGTTCGGTGTTGCTGTCATAGAGCATTTCATCCACGCGCAGCCGTTGGGCATAGTGCTGGTGCAGGCTCTCGGTGATCCAGTTGGTGGATTTGGTGTCGCTCATGCGGCCGCCTCCTTGGACATGCGGGCGATCATCTCTTCGCCGCGCAGCAATTCACGCACGTCAACGGTTGGCGTTTCAAACGCCTCTTTCAGCACATCAACCGCTTTCCAGGGTTCCGCATCGCCGCACATGAAGACATCAAATGCGCCATAGCCGATCTCTGGCCAAGTGTGCACAGAGATATGGCTCTCGGCGAGCACCGCAACGCCAGACACGCCTTGCGGGGAGAATTTATGGGTGTGGATGTGCAGCAACGTGGCGCCGCAGACCTCTACGATCCGGCGAAAGGCGGTTTGGATGCGGTCTTCGCAATCCAGGCCAGTGCATTTGATGACTTCGATGATCAGATGGGTGCCTGCGAACACTTTTCCATCGCGGCGGATGAAATGGTCTTCGCGATCCGATTCAAGAACGGAATCAAGATTGGCTGCGGTCAAACCGCGGGCGGTATCTTCCTCATGGGCGCCTGTCTCCAGACCGATCCCCAGTTGGAAGAGGTTGGCGTCTGTCATGACACTCCCCTTCGTTCCAGTAGATGACAATCCAGCCGGCCCTTAGCGCCCCCCCGGATAAGAGTCCGGGGTTGGGATCGGTACCGAAAGTGAGAGGCCAACTAGGGCCTGGCGTGGATTCGATCAAGGATTTTTTTACCAAAAGAAAAAAGGCCGGGGCGTACCCCGGCCGTCGAGTGGTTCCTTTGCCCGGGGATCATGGGCGCCAGAACGGAAGAGTGGCTTGATAATGGGCCTCTTGGCGGCTCACCCCGATGTCTTTCAATTGATCGGGTGTCAGCGAGGCTAGGGTTTGTCGGGTGCGGCGGCGGACCGACCATTTGGTGACCAGCACAGCAAATGCGACAGCGACTTCGGCCAGCACCGGCAGGGCGGGGCGGCTGGACAGGTAGATCATGTCGGGGGATGTCGTCTGTTTGAACTGTGTCATGGTATTTTCCTATTGTATTGATACAATCCTGTGCTAAGATAGTATGTAAGGCGTACAATGTGTCAGATGATCTGTCCAAATAAGGATTGTAATGGGTACAATTTGGTCAAATGAGTTCAAACCGGACCTGTCCTCAAAGGTGGGGCCGAAGTACCGGCGTGTGGCCGATACAATCCGGCAGGCGATCGAGGAGGGTGCTCTTTGTATTGGTACAAAGCTGCCCCCCGTGCGCGAACTGGCCTATCAGCTGAACATCACCCCCGGCACGGTGGCGCGGGCCTATACGATCCTGACCGATGCGGGCCTGTTGCAGGCGGAGGTCGGGCGCGGCACCTTCGTGGCAGAGCCACAGACCAATGTGCCGGATGATGTGTGGTCACGGCAGTTGCACCTGCTGGAGGCCCGCGATCCCGGCCATGTCAGCCTGTTCAGCCCACGTCTGGCCGATGTGGGGCAGGTCAGCGCGCTCCGCGATGCGATGCGCCGGGTGACCGAGGCTGATCCGCTGCAATTTCTGAGCTATCCCACGCGCGACGCCTATGAACCGGTGCGGGATGTGGTGGCCAATTGGCTGTCAGATGATTTGCTGGGCAAGGTGCATCCGGATGATGTGGTGCTGACCCACGGCGGCCAAAACGGCATTCTGACCGTGTTTCAAACAGTGTTGAAAGACGTGCCGCCCACCATTCTGGTCGAGGATCTGTCCTACGCCGGCTTTCGCCGCGCGGCAGAGCTGACCCGCGCCAAAGTGGTCGGTGTGGCCATGGACGATCAGGGCATCCTGCCGGACTCCTTTGAGCTGGCGATCCGCAAAACAGGCGCAGCGGTGCTCTGCACCAGTCCCGAGGTCCACAACCCCACCGGGCTCTTCACCCCGCTGGAACGGCGCCAGGCACTGGTGGAGATTGCCCGCCGTCACGATGTGCAGATCATCGAGGACGATTGCTACCGCATGGGGCGGCCGCGCGCGCCTGGCTATCGCCTGCTTGCGCCCGAATTGGCGTGGCATGTCACATCGTTCTCCAAAACCCTCACCCCCGCGCTGCGGGTCGGCTTTGCCCTGGCACCCAAGGGGCGTGGTGCAGACCTGCGGCGCACTGCGGAATACAGTTATTTCGGCATTGCCCAGCCGCTGGCGGAATTGACGCGTATTTTGCTGGCCGATCCGCGCACCCCGGCGCTGGTCGACAAGGTGCGCAATGAAATGGCGAAATACGTGCGGGTGGCCGTCAATGCCCTTGGCAGTTTCGAACTGGTGTGGAACGACAGCGTACCTTTTCTATGGCTGAAACTGCCTTCGGGGTGGCGCGCTGCAGCCTTCACCCGCGCAGCAGAGGCCCAGGGCGTGCAGATCCGGTCTGCCGATGAATTCGCTCTGCGCGATGGCCGCGCCCCCAACGCCGTGCGCATCGCCATAAACGGCCATGTGTCGATCGAGCGTTTCGAAGACGCCATGCTCCGCCTGCGCGCCCTTCTGGACACGCCGCCCGAGCAGATCAGCGTCTGATATCGGCTACATGTCACGGATGAAGGGCGTTTCGCTGCCAAGATTGGCCCTGAAACAGCTGTGCTGCGGGACAGGGAGAGCCCGTCCCGCAGGGCGGATTATTCAATCCGTGTCGAAACCCCGAACGGGTGGTTGTTGCCAAAAGACCAGGAATCTCGCCCGGCTGCGATGCCTGCGGTGATCGCTGCTGTCAGCAAGCCCGCTGCGGAGTTTCCTCCAATGACCGTTCCGTTTAGTGCGGGGGTCATGATCGTGGTGCCGGACTGCGCGCCACCGTTACACTGCACATATGCCTTTGTTGGGCGCCCTTTGAACACCGGCACATTTACGGTGGCTGGGGTTGTAAAGGCGGCTTTGAATTCAGCACTCTCGACGGTGCATCGCGCCCCGACAACTTCGCGTAAATTGTCGCTGCTGGGTTGGCCGCCGGTTGTTGCCAGCTTTTCTTTGTCCAGCACGACATGGGTGCGGAATGCCAGTTCTTTGTACCCCTTTACGCGCTGGCTGTTGATGTTGGGGTCTTTCAGGGCAACGGACACGGGCGGTGTCGTAATTTTGGCAGCGTCCAGTCATCCGCTTAGCGCCAGCGGCAGCGCGCAAGCCAGAGCAATACGTTTGATCATATTGGGGGTCCTATAAATTGAATCGTTCTGATCGGCCGCGCTTTTAGCCTGTGTGGTGCGATCTGAATAGGGTAGATCCAGTCCGGTCGGATATAATACTGTGAAAACCGCGGCATGGCGGCCGGTGCCATTCTGCGAACTCATATGAAAAGGAGGAGCTGTGATGATTGCATATGTCAGCGTCGGGGTGGACGATCTGGTCCGGGCGAAGCGGTTTTATCAGGCCTTCTTGCCCGCCCTTGGCTATGATCTGAGCGAAGGGCCCGAGGGGCTGAGTTATTCCTTGCCGCTGCGACCCGGTCAGACCACTGCGTTTCCGGATTTCTATGTCAAACCGCCCTTTGACGGGCAGCCCGCAACCGCGGGGAATGGCGCGATGGTGTCGTTTGAAACCAGCAGTCGGCAACAGGTGCAGGAGCTGCATACGGCTGGGCTGCGTGCCGGTGGCACCGACGAAGGTCAGCCGGGGTTTCGCGCCGCCTACAGCCCGAATTTCTACGTGGCTTATCTGCGCGACCCACAGGGCAATAAGATCGGTTTGTTCTTTGCGGATCCCACGATACCCACAAAGGACCACTGACCTGTGCCTTTTGCCACCAGCGCGTCCAGCGGGGCGATCCACATCGGACCCTGGTGTGATCTGGAATTGCCGACACAGGCTGTGATATTGTGGATTGCCCTTGGGGTAAAATAATACCTATTTTATAAGATGCTGTTTTTACATGATTAAAAACGGTTCCGCTGTGTTGACTGCCTGTCAAAGACCCCATAGAACCGGCCCATCGAATTCAGGTGCGCAGATTCATGCGGGCCGTCACGACAAACAGGATAGACCTGCTATGAAAACCTTCTCTGCTACACCGGCAGACATCGAGAAGAAGTGGATCATCATCGACGCCGAAGGCGTGGTGCTGGGCCGTCTCGCCTCGATCGTCGCCATGCGTCTGCGTGGCAAGCACAAAGCGTCCTTCACTCCGCACATGGATATGGGCGACAACGTCATCGTGGTCAACGCTGACAAGGTCCAGATGACCGGCAAGAAGCGCGAAGAGCACTTCTACTGGCACACTGGCCACCCCGGCGGCATCAAATCCCGCACCAAACAGCAGATCCTGGAAGGCGCGCACCCAGAGCGCGTTGTTTACCAGGCTGTGAAGCGCATGCTGCCAGGCAACCGCCTGTCCCGTCAGCAGATGACCAACCTGCGGATCTATGCCGGTGCTCAGCACCCGCATGAAGCCCAGGCACCAGAAGTTCTGGACGTTAAGTCCATGAACAAGAAAAACACCCGGAGCTGATATCGATGGCTGATCAGATTAACACTCTCGAAGAGCTCGCAGCTGCAACCGGCGTGGAAGCCGTTGTAGAAGAAACCATCGCACGCGAACCCGTCCGTGACGAACTGGGCCGCTCCTATGCGACCGGTAAGCGGAAAGACGCAATCGCACGCGTTTGGATCAAGCCAGGTTCCGGCAAGGTCTCCGTCAACGGCAAAGAGATGAACGCATATTTCGCGCGTCCGGTGCTGCAGATGATCCTGCGCCAGCCTTTCCAGGTTGCTGGTGTCGAAGACCAGTTTGACGTCTACGCGACCGTCAAAGGCGGTGGTCTGTCCGGTCAGGCTGGCGCGGTCAAGCACGGCATCTCCAAAGCTCTGCAGCTGTATGATCCGTCCCTGCGTGGCGCTCTGAAAGCTGCTGGCTTCCTGACCCGCGACAGCCGGGTTGTGGAACGGAAGAAATTTGGCCGCCGCAAAGCGCGTCGTTCCTTCCAGTTCTCCAAGCGTTAAGCTTTATCGCATTCTATTTCGAAAAGGGGCCTTTCGGGGCCCCTTTTTGCATTTTGGCGACCAGTGTCCGATGCGCCTTTCGTTGTGCGCCCTGTGCTATGGGCCTGATGTTATGGGCCTGATGTTTTGGGCCCGGCGTTGTGCATCATGTGGGATGTGTGTGGGGTGGGATGTGTGTGCTTGGCGATCGGTGCCATGGCAGACGACGGTTCTGTCGCCAGCATCACGCACTGGCCCAGCCGTCATCACCGGGTGTCAAAGCCAGGCGTCAAAACCGGGCTTTTGCACGAAAAGGGCAGGAAGATAAGAGCGGACGGGAAACAGCGGTAACGCCCGGTGTTCAATGCGCGCGCTCTCCCCAGAGTCTGACGCAGAATTGCTGGCCAGCGGTGTTCAGCTATCAGGCTCAATCAGCCCCAATCCCCGCAGATAGATGCCAATCCCGCTTTCCAACAGATCTTCGGCCGGAAACGGCGAGGTGGCCCCGGGGGAATTGCGCGCATAAAGCTCCACCACACCGTGGCTCATCGCCAGGACATGAGCTGAGAACATAGAGGCAGGTGGGCGTTTTTCGGCTGGGATATGCTGGCTCAAATCCGCGGCCGCGCGTTCCAGGATGGCGCGCGCCCGTGCAGCCGCTTCGGCCAGTTCCGGTGTGCGATTGACTGAAATGCCACTTTCGAACATGGCGATGTAATGACCCGGATGCTTGCGCGCAAAGGCCAGATAGGCCCGGCCTGTGGCCTCAAAAGCGGAGAGCGCAGAGGGCTGGTATTTGTCATACGCATGCTGCATGAGATCAGCAAACATGATGTATCCCTGCCGCCCGGCTTCAGCGATCAGGTCCTCGCGACCAGCAAAATGGCGATAGACCGCCGCAGGTGTCACACCCGCCTTTTTGGCCGCTTCGGACAGGGTAAATCCTGTCGGACCTTTGGCCTCGATCAGATGCAGCGCGGCTTCGACCAGCGCCTGGCGCAGGTTGCCGTGATGATAGCCCCGTTTAGGCATGCCAGAGATCCGCACCGCCGCAGATCGCAGCCTCGATGTCCGGTTCTGTGGCTGCCAGCGCGTCCTCGTTTTTGTCGGGGTAGTCGATGGCGCGCAGCACATGGCGGATCGCAGCCAGCCGCGCCCGGCGTTTGTCATCGGCGCGCACCACGGTCCAGGGGCTGACAGGCGCATCGCTGCGCCGCAGGGTTTCAGCAATCGCCGCCGAATAGCTGTCCCAGCGCGCCAGACCTTTGACATCAATACTGCTGAGCTTCCACTGCTTCAGCGGATCATCTTCCCGCGCCAAAAACCGGCGCAGTTGTTCCGCGCGGCCCACCGTCAGCCAGATCTTGAACAGCTGAATGCCGTCTTCGACCAAGGCGGCCTCGAACCCATTGACCTGGCTGAAAAACCGCTCGCGCTCGGGGGCGGAGCAGAAGCCGAAGACATGTTCGACCACGCCGCGATTGTACCAGCTGCGGTCAAAGAATGTCAGCTCACCCGCAGAGGGCAGATGCGCGATGTAACGCTGGAAATACCACTGGCTGCGCTCTTGCTCGGTTGGTTTGGACAGGGCCACCACACGGGCCCCCCGCGGGTTCAGGTTTTCGCGAAATCGTTTGATGGTGCCGCCTTTGCCTGCGGCGTCGCGCCCTTCGAACAGGATGGCAATGCGTGCGCCGCTGTCGCGCACCCAGGCCTGCATTTTGACCAGTTCGATCTGCAGCGCCGCCATATCCCGTTCGTATATCTTGCGCGACAACCGCTCCCGGCAAGGGTAGGAGGGATCCAGCATATCGCCCTTGTCTGCCGCCAAAATGGCAGAGCGCATCTCGGCGGGGGCCTCTTCCTTGAAAAAATGGCTGATGGCACCGTCAAAGGGCAGGGGCATCGGAAATTCCTTCTGTCTTCTAACCCTTATATGGGGCTTTGCCGCCAAATGTGAATCGTTTTAACGCAGATCTTTGGTCAAACCGGCGCGCGATGCCGCCCGGTCCACCGCTGCGGCAACCGCATCTGTGGCCACCTGATGTGGCATATGACCGATGCCCTCCAGCGCCGTCAGCCGCGCCGAGGCAACGTCGCGCACCATCTGCTCGGCATGCAGAGACAGGCTGACAGTGTCGTCAGCGGTGCCATGGACCAATTCGATTGGCAGGGTCAAACTAGGGTAGCGCGGGCTCATGGCGGTGATTTCCGCCAACAGGTTGCGCCGTTGCAGCGCATTGGCGCGCATGGCGGAGCGGCGCAGGGTCAAGCTGGGGCCAAAATGGTCGAAATACCCCTCCGGCACAGGCTGCGGTGCAAACTGTAAATGCCGTTTCAAAAATCCCCAAAAGTGGCGAAGTAAAATTCCCCACTTTCTGGTCTCGGTGATCAGCCGGTTGTTGCGATCAGTTTCTCCTTTTTTGGTGGTCGGCCGCGTCGCTTTGGTGCGGGCGGTGG